>JAHBVV010000029.1 GCA_019637335.1 Candidatus Hydrogenedentota bacterium
AGAAGGTGAGGGAGAAGGTGAGGGAGAAGGTGAGGGAGAAGGTGAAGGAGAGGGAGAAGGTGAGGGAGAGGGAGAAGGCGAGGGAGAGGGAGAAGGTGAGGGGGTTGTATCTGTTGAAATCAAATCCTTCGTCGAAAAAGGTGACCAATACGAAATTCGGGAGCCCATGGACCAATTCAATACCCATGGCTACTGGGATTCGGTCGGAATATTAGAGGCGATTTCAAGCACGGAAGCATCGGCTTCATTTGCCAATTTCATCTACGGCGCCATGGCGACCAACACCGGGGGATTCTGTGGCCGTTTTGGACTCATTGAGGACACGGTAACAGGCGATAATTCCATGGCCGTAGATTTGACAATGGACGAATGCGCCCCCCTAGACGCCCCGTGGCCCCGGCAATCGGTCACGCTATTTGATCGTTGGATAATCTCCCAGAACGATGCCGGTGGAAATACTCAAACACAAGAAGTGACTACCTTCGCGACGCGTGTTGAGGTAAACCGCGAAGAACCTACGGCCACCGCGGAGGCAATCCACCGGAACTACACCATGAACGTTGTGCTGGAGAGAGAATACATGTGGCCCGACGAGAATCTGCGCGACCTGATCGTCACGGACTACGGCAACGCTGGCCGGGAGGGCTTCGAGCCGCCCCTCCCCGATAGCATGAGTGTGAGCTACGAAGTCAGCGATCAGGTCATCGGTTCAAATGACTCGCGAAGCATCGTCGTCACGGCAACCATCAATACCGCCGGCCGAACTGTTAAGTCCCGGCAGACCTTTTCGATGCAGCCGCTTACACTTCGCTTCACCACCCCCTCCATAAGCGGCGACTGGACCATGATCCCCGACGGTGGAGACGTGGCTCTGGACCTCGGCGCCTACATCCCGGCCGAGGGAGAGACCCCGGCCACGTTTACGCCATGCGCCATGCCGCAGGTTCGAATCGTGCTGGCAAACTCGCAAGGCCTCCCAGAAGGAACCGAATTCAGATTCATCATAGGAGGCGAAGGGCAAAACGCACGGGCGGCGCACTATCCGGACGTGCCGTCCACCGGATATACGCACCCAGGCGCGCTTGATTCAGGCTGGCTCGAAAATGCTGCCGAGCCCGACCTGTGGGATTATACCTGGCTAATTGACTGGGATATCAACAACGACGTAACGAACGGCGGCATCTTCGGCGGCCACCTGCAAAACGTGCGCGCGTACATCCGGCCGCCCGGAGGGGATGAGGAGAACCGCGACTACGTCGCGGGAACGACGGCGGGTTTCGGAGGGATCTATGTCGTGGGGGGGGCGCTCACTCAAAATGCAGCAAACAGTTTTGTCAGCCAACTCACCTATGCTGATTTCGCTGGATTTACCGGACTAGCGGGAAACGATCCTCCATTAGACCAATTGAGAACCATCTTGAGAGCGGTCGCTAGGCACGAGACCAGTGATGGCACTCATTACTGGTACGGGGGAAACGTTGGCCATGCGGCGCATAACCGTTATCCCATTCGCGAATGGAACCCGGCTACTCAACAGTACCTTGCGGGATACGGAATCATGCAGCTTTCGGAGCCCGAAATGCTCAATCGGGCTACGATCTGGGACTGGCAGGAAAACATAAAAATGGGAGCGGAAACCGTGATCGAGTTCTATCGGATTGCCCACGATAATATCTACGCACACCCGGTCGCAGATTTCGCAACATATCCCGTAAATGTTTCGTTGGATGTCGGCCTTCGGCTTCAGACCTACGTGAAGTACAACGGTGGCGACAATGCGAATTACTACTGGTGGAACGCGCAGGGCAGCGTAGTTGAATGCGATGCCTTGACAGAAAGCACGGCCAACAATTTTGAGTCACATAGTCCCACCGTTACTGAACTAAGCCTCGAAATCGATGCCACGCTGGAAGGGCTGACAGCCATTTCGCTCCAGAACGAAGCGACTCAACCGACTGTAGACGTCGTGAGTTGGCCTGGCGCCATGCCCGAAAACACGCCGTTCCCTTGGAATGGTGTCGAATTGGACCTTCACCATCCGACCGAGAATGACTTCGTATCGGGCGCGAACGTGGATCATATACACATATTTCTAGCGATCACTCACAATGGACAGACTCTGCGCCACAGGATTCACGAGGGTGCTCCGAGCCCAAACTCGGTTGTGAACTCAGCGGGATTCAGACCACCTACAGGATGGGTCAAGATGGGCTATATTCCTGTCGGAACAAATACGGACGGTTTCCGCGATTACAACAATGACGGTGTCAGAGACCAAGCGGGCAACGTATATAGTATTCCAAATTGGGGTGGAGCGGGGAACCCCAATTCTGGTAATGCCAATCGGGCGCCCAGGTATGCAGACCATGTTATTGCGCTGGAATAGACTACAGAACATCCCACAGAACCGAACGCGACGCTATGACAACGCGATTCTTCCGTCAATTGCGTTAAATCTTACTGGCCATAATAGGCCGAAAGGACACGTTACTATGAAATTGATCGAACTCGCGAGTCGGCGAAGCCAGTTAGCCATTTTGTGGTCCATACCTATCGTACTTTTCACAGGTAGTTGCATCGCGCAACCGGTTACATTCTCCGCGGTGGTCAACAAAGCTATGACTCAGATAGAGAGTGGAATGGAAGTCTATTCAGGGCCTCCGTCGACACCGGCCCCTGAAGCGAAGGATCGCGATCCGGAAATGCGGGAATGGTCCAGCAAGATCAGGGAAGAGCGGCTTGGGGGCGTGGAGGCGGCGGAAAGTGCAACCATGGAAATGATTCGGGACGGCCTCAATCGGGGGATGGATCTGAAGGAAGTTCGAGCCAGGACGGCTCAGCACATTACTTGGGTTGATTGGCCCCGGAATTACCAAAATCGCGATGGCGAGCCGAGGGGCTACTCTGACCACGAACTGAGTGCAGGCGAATGGGGAAGTCCCAAGAATGGAGTGGTGGTGATCCACCAGGAGTATGCTGCGAAGGATGGAATCAAGCTGCACTATCTACAACCCACATTTCGCAGCCGCCCTGAAAAGAGTACCCGGAGGCGCGTCGGTTTCTCGGCATACGTCGTGATCGTGGACGGCGACGAGGTAAACACCAAACGCATTCTGTGGTCGCTGGATTCTACAACCCTGGATCGCCGGCTGCCCAAGCTTCTTGGATTTCTGGAGCGCGAAAGCGGTTTTCCAAGTGTCTTGATGTATCACGGCGTGTATGGAACGGCCCGAGTGATGGATATTGACCTGTTTGTTTGGGTGGGCGAGATTCAGAATTGGACGCAAGTGTACCTTCGGGCGTTGGATGGGGTTCTATGGTTATCCTACGACCCAGTGACAACGGACCTGACGTGCTACCAAGGTTCGAGCCGGAATTCCGAAACCGGCGAAATCGAGTACAGTGTCGGATTCGTGTGGAACGTGAAGAATGCTATCGTTGAGTCGGAAGACACGATCCGCGATGCGGTTCAAAATTCGGTCGAAGCGAGAAACTAATCTGAGCGAGGGATTCCGCGTCTGGCGTATTGGCCGGCTCTCGCTTTTCCGGGACCGATGTCGAGACGTGTTCACTCCTTCTGGCAATACCTCGATTCTGAACCACATTCAAGTTGTCAAAGATTCTTCCAGGTGTCTGGCAAGTGTATCCCGCCGGCGGGACGAAGACCTTCACGGCGATGTCGCCTTTGCGGCACTAATAGGGACGGCACTAATAGGGACAGCCACCCGTTTGCTTCGGAATCCCCATTCATCCGCACGCGCCCTTACCCCCGCACATCTCCCCTGCTCTACCGCGAGGCCCGTGGAATCTTCAGCGCGATCACCAGCATGGCCAGCACACCGAGGGCGGCGATGACGCCGAGGAGAGTTTTCAGGTCGAGGCCGGAGGATTCGACGGAGACGTTGAACTGGGTTTCGGCGACGCTGGCGGCGAGCGCGACGGAGGAGTTCGCCGGGGGGCGGCGATCGGGGGCGCGCTTTTGGCGAATGTCACCATGACGGCGGACAAATCGGTCAACGCCATCTTCGAGCAGCTCCAGCTGACCGTGAGCAAGGTGGGCGAGGGGACGGTGACGCCGCCGGGCGGCGGGGAGACGCTCCCGCACACAATCACCTACGGGACCCCGCAGACCGTCGGCCTCACGGCCAGCCCCGCGGCCGGCTGGGGCTTCAAGGAGTGGACCGGCGACGCCGGCGGCGAGAACCCGAGCACGAGCGTCGTGGTGAATGGCGAAAAATCGGTGACGGCGGTGTTTGAGGAAATCGAGTTGAAGGTGGAGAAAGAAGGGGATGGTGAGGTAAACCTTAACCCGCCCGGAACGACACAAACTCCCACGTTCATTCAGCCCTATAGCACGGATACGAACGTGACATTGACGGCAATTCCGGAGCAAGGATGGATCTTTAAGGAGTGGACGGGGGATAAGACCGGAACAGCAAACCCAACTTCGCTCATGGTGGATGGGAAGAAGGCCGTTACCTCGGTATTCGAGCCATGTGGGATAACTGGAGGCACGGTATTGTCCAAACGTACGTCGTCACCGACTGAGGCGAATCTGTTCCCGGTAAAGGAGGGCGAACAGTATGAAGTGGGCGGAACATTTCAGTTTGTGCTAGACAATTCCTCGCCGGCCCCGTCGTCCGCAACGCGCTACGAGATTCAAAACATGAATTCCGGGACGAACACTATTGGCGGTGGCGCTGGACATACGTTTTCCCACACGTGGCAGGATGGCGCATTTTCCACCTATCTGGGGAATACGCGAATTCGATTTTATTGTGATGCCAACGGAAACGAACAATACGATTCGGGGGAGGAATATGTGTTTTCTTCCACATTCCTGGTGGTAAGGCCCAGGGTGATTCACTTCAATGTGCAAGTTTCGGACCAGATTGCCAATCCTCCAAATGCGGAAGCCCTGCTCGCGGAGGCCCAGAACGTGCTGCTTCGGAAAGATGACGAGGAGGACTGGCGGGCAGCGGTGGAGTATCATGTCAAAAGCTACTCAACGTATACGCCAGACCCGAACGACCGGCCGGATGTCCTGGCTCCGTTCAGCAGCACCTCCAACAGCCAACACAATACAGTGGCGATTCCTAACACGAATCCTACCGAATACTGCGAAATCAGCATAATCCAATCATTTGATGGTGGGAATAGCATTCCTGTCCAAGGCGGGATATGTAACCCACTTCTGGGTGTCAGATTCGTCATAACAATGGAATTGCATGCAGACGACTGGGCGCACGAAATCGGCCATGGATGTGGTATTGGGACTCATTATACCGATCCGACAAACCCCTTGCTATATGTCATGTACGCGTATTGGGGAAGCGGTAGCACCCACTATCATAAATCCTGGCTTACAAGTTCTCATGCAGATTTCTTCAATTAGAGGCAACATTAGAACAGCAACTCTGGAGAGCCGGACCATGAAAATACGTGTGAGATTCCACACAACTCTCTTCTTTGCAGCGCTACTCGTGCTTGAACAGGCATCATCTACGGCCGGGCCAGCAACGCTCTCCGTCGAGCAGACTATCGCTTCGACGTACCTGCCGGTATTGCCGGACGGTGTTCGCCAGCGCGCCAATCCCGAAGCGCGCTCCGCGATCGTACAGATGTTCGACGGCGCGGTTGAAAGCGGCAACGAGCCTTCGCCGGGCGTTCTTGCGCTCTTCGGGTATCTGGGCATTGGGGAAGACGCCGGCAGATTACGGGGGTATATAGAGCAGCAGCGGGGCCAACAGAGGCCGCATGCCGGTGTGTTCAACGCGATGCTGGGACTTGGGCGAATGGCCTATCGCGGAGTCGTGCCCGCGAAGGAAGTCTTGGCAATCATGGCGCAGAAGCCGTATTGGGAAGATCTCGCCATCCGCACCATGCCGGACTGGCTCTATGAGACGTATCCCGATCTTATCTCGGTGAATGCCGTCTTTGCCCAGTATATGCTCGATTCGATAGACCGGAATCCGCTGCCCTCTGACGAGGAAATGTTGCTGAGGTTCTACCCGGCGTACGCCGGCGACGACGACGCCCGGAAGCGGTTCATCTACCAGATTGCAATCGCGCGAAAGGGTGCGGGCAATATAGCGGACGCTCAAGAATCGACGGCGGCCAACGAACTCAATTCGGAAACCCGAAAACAGCTTGACTGGGCGTATGAAACATTCCACCTTGGCAAGGCGCCCGGCGGCGCGGCGGATGCGCCGCGCGACACGCCGGATCGCGCGCCGGAAACCGCGGAGGAAATGATGGTGAGCGTGGTGCGGCCGGATACGCCGGCGCCCCCGGATGAAAAGGCGCGGTTTGCGGCGCTTGCCGACGAGGCGCGGGACGCGTTTGTGTCCTTTGTGGCGGCTCGCGTGGAAAACGGGGACTATGACGCCTTCAAGGGCCGGCTTCTCGATGACGGGCGGCCGCAGGTCCCGCGGCTCGTTGAAAAACATTGGGCCGATATCCGCCGTGAGCTACAGGACACGCAGGCGCCGATATTCCGCGCGATGCAGACAGGAGGCCTCACCCCGGACGCCGGGCAATTCACCGCAGGCCAGGCCGAGGACGGCTCCTACATTGTGACGATGCCCATTCCCAACAGCGGCGCGCTGGTGGCGGAGCACTGGAAGGCCGCGGGCCAGGAAGCACAACTCCTCGCGGAAGGTTTCGCGATATCGGATTCGCTTGAACTCGTGCTGGTGATGCGGAAGATCGGGGACGTCTGGTACTGGAACCCCTTTGGGTGGTAAAAGGGCACACGATGCCGCCCGGATTTATATCGGCGCCCCCGGCGGCGGGCTGGGGCTTCAAGGAATGGACGGGGGCGGCGGGCGGCGTTTCCGCGTCGGTGAATGTCACGATGGACGAGGACAAGTCCGTGAACGCGGTGTTCTACCAGACCACGCTGACGGTGACGAAGTCGGGGGAGGGCCAGGTGACGCAACAGTTCGCGGAAAGTCTTGTGCAATCGTATTCGCTTGAGCTTGTGCGGGTGATGCGAAAGTTTGGGGGGGCGTATGCTGCGGAGCAGATGGGCGCGCCGTTCCATCCTTTCGAAGAATCCGTCATGGGGGGCGCCGTGGCCGGTCCGCCGGGAGAAACCGGGAAATCGGGTTTTCCCGGATAGCGTGGCTCTAATATCCCCGAGGAATTCTGCGAAAATACCGGCGAGTTGCTCCGGTCTGGCGGCCAACCAGCTTTTTGCGCCCATGTGCCGTCTGGTTGTGCTATCCTGATTGGAAGCGGTGTTGGGCGCGGAGGCAGGTTGTGCGCGATTGCGCGCGAATCGCATTCCAAAAGGGAGATTGGGCCATGCGCGTGTGTCGATTGATCGTCCAGGTTGTGAGCCGCCGGATCGGGGGGTGTAACTGGTGTAGAGGACTAGTAGGCCTCTATGTTATAGCGTGCGCCTATCAGCAGCCGGCTTCCGCGGTTACGTTCGTGGCGAATACGGGCGCGCAATTCAACGACGCTATTACAATGGCGAACGCAAACGGTGCCGGCGTAGACACGATCATCGTGGGCGAGGCGACCTTGACCCTGCCGGCGGGCGCGCCGGGGATTGAAAGCGATCTTGTAATTCGGGGAACATCGGCGGATGTGTCCATCATCGATATCGCCGAACACTTTCCCATTACCGTGACGGGCGGACGCGACGTTGCATTCGAAGATGTGACCATACGCAACGGCCTCGGCATAGCCGGCGGCGCCATACTGAATAACGGCGGTACCGTAACCATAACCCGGTGTACTATCTCCGGAAGCCGATCAATCACATTCGGCGGCGGCGGGGGCGACGGCGGCGCTATTAACAGCAGCGGGACGATGACCATCCTGCACTCGACGCTGTCGGGCAATGATGCGGCGGATCAGGGAGGCGCCATCCGGAACGGCGGCACGTTGACGATATTTAGCAGCACGATATCGGGGAACAGCGCCGACACGGAAGGTGGCGGTATCTACAACACGGGCACGCTGACCCTGACCAACGTGACCATTTCCAATAACGATGCCGGTGGCGGCGGCGGGCTCCGGAGCACCAATACAGCGATGATCGGGAATTCGATTATCGCCGGAAATCTGGGTTCGGGCTCGGACGTAAGTGGAACGGTCACCTCGCAAGGCTTCAATCTCATTGGCGACGGCACGGAAAGCTCGGGGTGGACGGCGGACGATCAGGTGGGCGCCGGGGGGGCGGCGCTCGATGCCATGCTCGGCCCGCTTGCGGACAACGGCGGACCGACGTTCACGCATGCCCTGGAAAGCGAGGGTGGGCCGGCGGTGGACGGCGGCGACAACACGCTGGCCGCCAACGCGGGCCTGAACGTGGATCAGCGCGGGGCGGTTCGGGTATTTGGCGATGCCGTGGACATCGGCGCGTATGAGCTGGTGCTCGAAGAGGTCATTCAGGTGACCAGCCTCCAGAATGCGGGGCCGGGGTCACTTCGGGAGGCGCTGGAAGCCGAGAAACTGGCGCTCGAAACCACGATATCCATTACCGCCATGGGGACGATAGCGTTAACCGACGCCCTGCCCATGATCGGCTTCAACGGCGCGATTGCGGGCCCTGGCGCGGACAGCTTGACGTTGGATTTGGCGGGTATCGACGGGAACCTTCAGAGCCACGTGTACATCATGGAGGGTGTGGCAATTGAAATAAGCGGTTTGACCCTCGCGGGCGGCAGGTCACCGCACGGCGGCGCCATCACCAACCGGGGCGCACTGGAGCTATCCGAAGTTGTGATACAGGATTGCCGGGCCCGCGGCGTTCTCGGGACCGGGGGCGACGGCGGCGCCATCCGGAACCTCGGCGCCATGACCATTCGGAATTCGACCTTGCGGGGGAATCGTGCGGACGGTGGCGGCGCGATCTTGAACAGCGGCCCCCTCACCATCACCGGGAGTGCGATTTCGGGTAACGAGGCGGATATCGAGGGCGGCGCCATCGCGAACACGGGCAGCGGGGAGAGCAGTCTGGCCATCCGCTACAGTACGCTGTCGGGCAACGACGGATCACAGTTCGGCGGCGCCATTCGGGGCGGGTTGGGGCTATCGCTGGACCACGTCACGATTACGGGCAACGTAGCGAACGAGGGCGGGGGTATTTCGGCAGGCTCCGGCACGATTGCCAATAGCATCGTGGCGGGGAACACCGCGTTTACCGCCGGACCAGACGTAGCTGGAAGTCTTACGTCGAACGGATACAACTTCATTGGCGACGGAACGGACAGCATGGGCTGGCTGGACGGCGACCGTGTAGGGACCACGGCAATGCTCCTCGACCCCGGCTTGGGAGATCTCGCGGATAATGGCGGGCCGACAGAAACACACGCGCTGGCCTACGATTCCCCGCCGGTTGATGCCGGAGATCCGGGCGATGGAGAAGCCAGCGATCAGCGCGGTGTCCCGGCGCCGCTCGACGGCGACGGCGGCGGCGCGGCGGTGTCCGACATCGGCGCGTATGAATACGACGGCCCCGCCGTAGCCAACCCCATACCCGGCCTCACGGTCTACGAGAATTCGGAGAATATTAACGACTACCAGCTATTGGACAGTGTATTTGTGGATGCCTTGCCGGGTGCGACGCCGCTGGAGTTTTCGGTGGTCTCGGTTGAACCGGCCGGCTTTGTGGGGGTGACCATCGATTCATCCGGCGGCCTGGACATCGCAATCCCGTCCGACCAGACGGGCGCGGCGACGGTAACGGTTCAGGCGATGGACGACGAGGGCCACATCGCGCGGGATACATTCAACATTACCATCGAAGCGTTGAGTGAGCTCGAAAGTATCCGCGTGGCGCTGTTGGAGCGCTTCGATGAACTGGATGCGGATTCCAGCGACGGTCTGAGTATTTCCGAAGCGCGCGTTGATTTTCCCGAGTTGCTTGATTCCGCGTTCGAAGCGCTGGATCTCGATTCAAACGGGGAACTCGACATCGCTGAACTGGGCGGCGTAGCGGAAGGCGAGGGTGAAGGTGAGGGCGAAGGTGAAGGTGAGGGCGAGGGCGAGGGCGAGGGCGAGGGTGAAGGTGAAGGTGAAGGTGAGGGTGAGGGTGAGGGCGAGGGCGAGGGCGAGGGCGAGGGCGAGGGCGAGGGCGAGGGCGAGGGCGAGGGCGAGGGCGAGGGCGAGGGCGAGGGCGAGGGCGAGGGCGAGGGCGAAGGCGAAGGCGAGGGCGAGGGCGAGGGCGAGGGCGAGGCGAACCTGTCCGAAATCGCCCAGGCCCTGCTGGGAGCCTTCGAAACGGCGGACGAGGACTTGGACAACCAACTGTCCTTTACCGAAGCTTCAGCCGCGTTCAGCGGACTTACGCAGGAACAATTCGATGCCATCGATACGGACGGGGATGGGTTCTTGACCGTAGCCGAACTAAACGCACAGTTGGAAACCGTGGTTTCCGGTTGCGCGTGCCCGGCGGACGCGTCCAAGACAATCCGCGATCACCTGGGCGATCTGTTTCTCCTGGGCGTCGGATTCGTGGTTTTGCTCGGCTGGCGCCGCGGCGGGCACTGGAAGTCGTAGACGGCGTTACAAGGATACTATGGAACACAACGAATTGCGGCCCGCGAAATTTGTCGACAAATCCGGCGTTTTGCCGATAGGTTAAGGAGTACAGAGGGCGCGTGCGAACCAGTTAATTCGGCCAGGCCGAGCCAGTGTGGAGGCGCTATGGTTTCAACGGCGAGGGTTACCGGGATGATGCATAGCGTGAGCAGGAGATTAGGGTCTTTGGAAGGCCGCGTATCCGCAGGCGTCCGATGTGCGGGACTCTTGGTTGGGTGCCTGGCCTGTTGCGCGGCTACGGCCGAAAGCGGTTTCGAATGGGCGCGCGCCATGGGCGGCGAGGATGTTGACAGCGGCGCTGCCATCGCGGTGGACAGCGATGGGAACGTCTATACCACGGGGCGCTTCCGGGCTACGGTAGACTTTGACCCGGGCGCGGACACCGTTGAACGCACGTCGGCGGGTCTCGGCGATATTTTCGTTCAGAAGCTGGACAGCGATGGAAACTTCGTGTGGGCGCGCGCCATGGGCGGCGAGGACACTGACGAAGGCCGTGGCATCGCGGTGGACGGCGACGGCAACGTCTACACCACGGGCTTTTTCGGAGGTACGGTGGACTTCGACCCGGGCGCGGACACCGTTGAACTCACGTCGGGGGGCCTTGTCGATATTTTCGTGCAGAAGCTGGACAGCGACGGGAACTTCGTGTGGGCGCGGGCCATGGGCGGTGAGAATGTTGACTTCGGCCTCGCCATCACGGTGGACCGTGACGGCAACGTCTACACCACGGGCTTTTTCGGAGGTACGGTGGACTTCGACCCGGGGGCAGGCGCCTTCAACCTCACTGCGGCGGGACGGGACGATATTTTCGTGCAGAAGCTGGACAACGACGGGAACTTCGTGTGGGCGCGGGCCATGGGCGGCGAGAATTTCGACCGCGGCCGCGGCATCGCGGTGGACGGCGACGGCAACGTCTACACCACGGGCTTTTTCGGAGGTGCGGTGGACTTCGACCCGGGGGCGGGCACGTTCGAACTGACTGCGGCGGGACGGGACGATATTTTCGTGCAGAAGCTGGACAGCGACGGGAACTTCGTGTGGGCGCGGGCCATGGGCGGCGAGAATCTCGACCAGGGCGCCGCCATCGCGGTGGACGGCGACGGGAACGTCCATACCACAGGGCAGTTCGGGGCCACGGTGGATTTTGACCCGGGGGCGGGCACGTTCGAACTGACTTCGGCGGGGTTCGACAACATTTTCGTTCAGAAGCTGGACAGCGACGGGAACTTCGTGTGGGCGCGGGCCATGGGCAGCGAAATTGGTGATTTCGGCGCCGGCATCGCGGTAGACGGCGCCGGCAACGTCTACACCACCGGGGAGTTCAGGAATACGGTGGACTTTGACCCGGGGCCGGGCGCCTTCGAACTCACTGCGGCGGGTAGCCACGATATCTTCGTGCATAAGCTGGACAGCACCGGCGATTTCGTCTGGGTGCGGGCCATGAGCGGCGACGGATCAATCCGCGGCCACGGCATCGCGGTGGACAACGAACGGAACGTCTACACCACGGGGGATTTCCAGGGTACGGTGGACTTTGACCCGGCGGCGGGCGCCTTCGAACTAACCGGGGCGGGGGGTATCGATATCTTCGTGCATAAGCTTTCGGGGCCAGACCTAACCCCGCCCAGCGCCATCACCGTCATTCCCGAGTCGACCGGCCCGACCAATGCCTTGGCTGTGGACTTCACGGTAACCTTCGACGAGGATGTGGTAGGTTTTGACAGCGAATCGGACCTGGTGATCGCCCACACGGGAACGGCCCATGGTGGCATTTCGATCACGGGCGGCCCGGCCGCCTATACCGTGACAGTGAACGGCATCACGGGCGACGGCTCGTTTACCCTGGCCGTGGACACGGAATCCGACGTGGCCGATACGGCGGGCAATCCCCTCGCGTCCAGCGTCATCAGCGACGCCGTGGTCATTGACAACACTGCGCCCGAGATCATGATTGCCAACAACACCGAAGAGGCCAACACGGTGGATTGCGGCAGTGACCCCTATGTGGATCCCGGGGCAACGGCGGAGGACAATATCGATGGCGCCGTTTCCGTGGATACGTCGGGCACGGTGTTTACCGCGACGCCGGGCGAATACCTGATCACCTACAGCGCCACCGACAGCGCCGGCAATACGGGCGCCGCCGTTCGCACGGTGACCGTGCTCGACAATTGTTCCGCGGAAGGCGAGGGCGAGGGCGAGGGCGAAGGTGAAGGAGAAGGCGAAGGCGAAGGTGAAGGCGAGGGTGAAGGTGAGGGTGAAGGTGAGGGTGAAGGCGAGGGTGAAGGCGAGGGTGAAGGCGAGGGTGAAGGCGAGGGTGAAGGCGAGGGTGAAGGCGAGGGCGAAGGGGAAGGCGAAGGCGAGGGTGAAGGCGAGGGTGAAGGCGAGGGTGAAGGCGAGGGTGAAGGTGAAGGGGAAGGCGAGGGCGAAGGGGAAGGCGAAGGGGAAGGCGAAGGTGAAGGTGAAGGTGAAGGGGAAGGGGAAGGGGAAGGGGAAGGGGAAGGTGAAGGCGAAGGGGAAGGCGAGGGCGAGGGCGAGGGCGAAGGCGAAGGCGAAGGCGAAGGTGAAGGCGAGGGTGAAGGCGAGGGTGAGGAGGATCTGCTCGCGGTGGCGATGGCCCTATTGGATGGCTTTGATGGCGCCGACGTCGATGGTGATGGGGCACTCACGTTTTCAGAGGCGATGTCGGTGCATTCTTCCCTTACGGAAGGTCAGTTTGACGCGTTGGACAGCGACGGCGACGGATCGCTGAGCAGGGCGGAGTTGGAGACCTTTGTCGATTCCGCCGCGGGGGCCGGATGTGCGTGCGAATCCAATCTGATGGACATGCGGACGTTTGTTAAAAAGCGGCTCGGAGATATTCTGCTATTGGGACTTGCCTTGTTGGCGCTTACCCAACTTCCGCACCACCGTAGTAGTACAAACCGGTTTTGGGCGAATTTTCTTTGATTGGTCTGCCGCAAATCCTCTGTTTTCCGTGGGGCCCGTGTGCGTATCGCATCCGCCACAGCTCTCATTGTACAATTGTACCCCTTTCTTTTCCGGCCGTCAATCCGCGCCAGGGTCGCCCCGCGCTTAGACCCAACGGTGGGAGCAAACCGAAAGAATTGGCTCAGGTCGCGCCCACCAGGGCAATCGCATTTAAACTCGATCTCGGTATATGGGCGTAAACTTGAGTCGATTTGGAACCTTGAATCAACGATAGTGAGCGTTTTGGAGCGCCGGCATCTGTGCCGGCAAGGTCGGGGATTCGCCGCAGGCGAAATGCCAGCGCTCCAACACGCGCCCTTTATACATTGGCAATTCTTTAGCCGTCTGAAGTAGTCACCCACGTCGCACCCAACGGTGGCGGATCACCGTGAACGAACACCGTCATTCCCACGAAAGTGGGGATCCAGAGACCGTGCAACGCTAACCTCGGAAACCCTCTGGATTCCCGCCTTCGCGGGAATGACGAATACTTCCAGTGTGACTAAAGCATCTCGTATCGGCGAACGCCTTACTTCAGACGTCTAAAGTATTACATACATTGAAGGTGGTTCATGTGGAGCTCGGCTCGAGTTGGAAGTTTAAATGCGATTGCCCTGCTGCGCCCACACGCGCTTGACACGGGGGGCCGGAGGGTTCAGAATAGGGGAAAATGTCCTCAAACTTGGAGAGTGCCACCATGTCACGTATAAGCCGCCGTCAATTCATTACGTCCACTTCCGCGCTGGCGGGCGCGTCGCTGCTGCTGTTTGGAGGCCGGGCTGTCGGCGCGAACGATCGCCTGCGCATCGCCATTGCCGGTCTTCGGGGCCGGGGCCGGAGCCATATCTCGGGCTTCCTCGAACAGGACAACGTCGAAATTGCCTACCTGGTCGATCCGGACCAGCAGGTGCTCGACAAGACGATGAGCGAGCTGCGCGCAAAGCTGGGCGACAAGTTCACCGCGAAGGGGGTCACGGATCTCCGGGTCGCGCTGGACGACAAGAACGTGGACGCGATCACGCTGGCCACGCCGAACCACTGGCACTCGCTGCAGACGATCTGGGGCGCGCAGGCGGGCAAGCATGTGTACGTTGAAAAGCCGATGAGCCACGACATCGTCGAGGGGCGCATCTGCGTGGAGGCGCAGAAGAAGTATGGCGTGGTCATCCAGCACGGCACGCAGCAGCGGAGCAGCGCGGAGACGGCCGGCCTCACGAAGATGGTCCACGACGGCAAGTTCGGCCGGCTGAAGATTTCCTACGGCTATTGCTGCAAGACGCGGGACGGCATCGGGTTCAAGCCGGTCACGGAAGCGCCGGCGCATTTGGACTGGAACCTCTGGCGCGGGCCGGCGGAAGTCGAGGGGTACCACGAGAACCTGGTGCACTATAACTGGCACTGGTTCTGGAAGACCGGCAACGGCGACATGAACAACCAGGGCACGCACCAGCTGGATGTGGCGCGCTGGGGCATCGATCCGGATCAGACGCACCCGGTGCGCGCGATGGCGCTGGGCGGGCGATTCAAGTGGGACGATCAGGGCGAAACGCCGAACACCATGTTCGGGATCGCCGAATATCCGAACGGCCAGCAGGTGTTCTTTAACGTCCGCAATGTGAACTACAACGGCTACCAGCACCAGGTCGAGAACGAGTATTACTTTGAGGACGGCGGCTTCATCCGCCGCGGCGAGTACTTCGCCGCCGGCAGCAAGAAGGGCGAGAAGATTACCGTCGAGCCCGGCGATGTGACGCCCGGCGGCAACTGGGGCAGCTTCGTGGCGGCGTGCCGTGCGGGCGACCCGGCCCTGGCCAACGGCGACGTCACCGTCGCGCACTACGGCAGCGTGCTCGGCCACCTCATGAACAATTCCTACCGCCTCGGCGAGAAGGTTCCGTTCAACCTCAAGGCCGGCAAGTTCGGCGACAACAAGGACGCCTACGAACACTTCGCCAAGCTCCACGAAGTCATGAGCGACGGCGTCGGCGTTCCCGAGGATGGCAGCGAATACGTGGTCGGCCCCTGGCTCACCTTCGATCCGGCCACTGAATCCCACACGGGCGAGTTCGCCGCGGAAGCCAACGCGCTCCTGAAGGACCCGAACCGGCCCGGTTTCGAAGTCCCCACCGTCGCCGACGTGTGATCCACACCGATTGCCCCCAGGGCGGCCGCGGAGACTGGAAAGCATCCAGTGCCGCGGCCGCCTTTTTTGCTGGGTCGCCGCGCCTGCGCGTCCAAATGAGGTATTGACAGCTTCCCGGCGCGCTTCTATAATTGAGCATAAGGGTTCGTGAGTCCGACCGGCCGGGCGCGCCGAATCGTGCTTTTCGGCAAGAGGAAGCGCGGGCGTGGCTGGTTGTGGTTACGCGTGCGTCTCCACGGGCCCGGGAGGGTTTGCCGGTGCACTACGGGCTGTCTGTCGTTGCGGTTCTCCTCGCGCTGCTCGGCGCCTGCTCGCCGAACGACGCCGGCCCGCTCGAAGACGTCCCCGCCGCAGAACCCGTCCCGACCGACCCCACCGAACGACCCGCCGAGCCCTCCGCAAGTTCCGACCAGGCGGAACCCGCCGAACACAACACCTCCACCGGGAAGGTCACGCTGCCGGTGCAGGCCGCCTTCCGATGGGACGCGAACGCCGCGTGGGGACCCGGGAACACGGCCGAGTTTTTGCTCGACATAACCCCCGGCGTGGCTGTGGCGGGGCTTTCCGTGCGCGTCCAGCACACCGGCGACCTCGAGATTCTCTCCGAGCCCACGTGGGAGGGCGGCCCCGTCGAAAGCGGCGCCACCGAGACCGTTCCCATTCAATTGCGCGCCGACACGCCGGGTAAGTCCGAACTTCGCGCGAATATAGCGGGTCGCGGCGAGGACGGGGGCGCGCTCTTTGAGGTGTCGCGCCCCCTGTACCTGCTGCTGTCCGGCGATCGCCTTTTTGCGGGGACGGGCGGCTTCAGCGCACTGGAAATGGCCGCGCTGGAACGGCGCAAGGCGGCGGGCGAGATTGGCGAGGCGGACTACGAGCGCGCGCGCCGCCAGATTCAGGGCGGGGGCGCGCACGAGGAGATTACCGTGACGCCGCCGGGCGGCTGATCGGCGGCGCCGGCCACACGAGCAGGGCCTTTGGGATCACAACGGATTCGCAGGAGCGAGGAAGCGGCCTGCCGGGAGAGCAGGCGAGTATTCAGGGGCGACCGCGGCCGGATCGCGCCGCAAGGGCATTCGTATCGGCGGGCCCGCCGTCGCCAGGCAGAGGAGAGAGGAAAGTGCCATGTTTATAACACCACCTCGGGAGTTACCGACCATGAGACGAGCCAGTTCAGTCCCGCGCGCACGTTTATTGACCGCAACCTTTCTGATCGCGTTGATCCTGGGCCTGAGTCCGGCGGCGATCGCCACGAAACCCACGCCCCCTGTGGAGATCGCCATTGGCGTGGATAAGCAGGATCTTGCGAACTACCGGGAGGCCCGCGTGAGTGTCGAGGTGCGCCCGGGGGCCGATCTGGAAGATGCGCGGGTCGAGTTCGAGGTCGCGCTGGGCGACGCCGAGATCACCGGCCCGAAATCCATTGACTTGGGGAGCATCGCGGCGGGCAGCACGCACCACATCAGCACCGCGATCCGCCTTACGGGCTATGGCAAGTCCGAGATCCGCGGCTATATTCACGGCCGCGACCCCGCCGGCATCGGCAAGTTCTGGCGATCGGCGGCCCTGCTCGTCGTGGACGCCAACGGCGAGGTGGTCAGCGGGATCGAGGGCTTTCTGCCACTGGAGTTGGAAGCCGCCAAGCGCCGATACGAGAAGAAACAGCTCTCCGAGGAGGACTACGAAAGGGAGCAACGCCGGATTCTCGGACAGGGCGCAGCGGAGAAGTCTTCAGTTAAGCCGGGCGTAGCCAAGCAGGGGACAATCTCGGTTTCTGGGACGATTCGCTGGACCGACGCCGCCGGCAACGTCCACCCCGCGCGCGAGGTGGATGTGGAGATTCGCGACGAAAACACCGCCGGATCCGAACTGGTCGCGACCAGAACCGCGTTCGGCGGGGTGTTCAACGCGACCATTGACAACAGCGACACCTTCGGCGACGGCGGGCGCGATATCTTTATCCGCGTCCTCACCCGCAGTTCCTCGGCCAACGTGGTCCGGGCGGACGATCCCGATGAAACCCATTTTATCGAATCTTCCGTCACCGACGACGTGGCCGACGGATCCGCCCTGACCATCGACCTCACAGCCAACAATACAGACGACAACAACCGCGCATTTTCCGTGCACGACGCCATGATTACAATCGTGCAGTACACGCCCTTCTTCCTCGGCGTTTCTCCCGCCCGGATCGACACGCTCTTCCCGGTGGGCGGCACGGTCTCGTTCTACAACGGCACAACCATCAACATGCTCCGGGATGACTGGATCGACTGGGACGTCATCCACCACGAATACGGCCACTACTTCATGGACGACCAGGACATCGAGGACAACCCGGGGGGCGCCCACGCCCTCGGCGAAAACCTGGCCGAACGGCTCGGCAAGGACAGGGGCATACGCCTGGCCTGGGGCGAGGGCTTTCCGACGTACTTCGGCACGGTCGGACAGCTCCGCCTTGGCGCCGCGTCCCTGGGCATCCCGAATGTCGGCGACACGGCCTACACCGATACGATCGACAGCTCCATCCACTACGACCTCGAGTCCAGCGCGGCGCCCGCCGAAAACGGCGAGGACGACGAGCTTGCCGTCCAGCGCGCACTGTACGACCTGTACGACTCCGCCCCCGATGGCAACGACGAGGTGGCCCTGGGCGATTTTGGCGTGTTCACCGTGGCGCGCGAGGCGAACGCGACAACGCTCAGCGCCTTCTGGAACCAGCTCATCATGGGCGCATCCACCGAGGAACAGGTCGCCTACGGCTGCCTTTTCATGGATCACAAGGTCTCGCCGGAGCCAACCGCGCCCGCGGATGGCGCCACCTTCGCCGCCGCGGACCCGCCGCCGGCCTTCGACTGGGAAGAACGTGGCGCCGGCCCTTCCTTCCGGCTGAATAAATTCACCGTGGAGTTCTGGGACGCGAGCTACACCACCCGCTACTTTGTGTCCCCCGAAGTCGACGCCCCGCCCTGGACCCCCTCCGCCGCCGACTGGAACACCATCCTGGGCAGCGACGACCTCATCAAGTGGGTCGTGCGCGGGCGCAACACCTCGGCCCCCGAGACCGGGACCTACATCAGCTGCCCGCGATCCCTCGGCGGCGTGGACGTGGGCTTCGTTATCGACGACACCGGTAGTATGGGCGAGGAGATCGGCGGCGTGCGCGACGCGCTCACCGCCTTCATCGCGGCCCTGGAAGGCGCGGAGCGCTCCCTGTCCATTAACTTGATCACCTTCAAGGACTCGGCGCACTCCGTCATCGTTTCCCGCGATCTGCCGGCCGTTCAGGCGCAGGTTAACGGGCTATTCGCCTCGGGCGGCGGCGATTGTCCCGAGGCCTCCGTTCAGGGCTTGCGCCTGGCCTCGAAGAACGTACGGGCGGGCGGGCGCGTCCTCTTCGCCACCGACGCCGACGCGCACACGGGCCTGGACATCCCCGGAACCGTCGCGGCCCTGCGCGCGAAGGGAATCCGGGTGGACGTGCTCCTGACGGGCAGCTGTTCGGAGTCGTTCAAGCACGGGACGTACTTCAGCAACTCGCTTGGCGAGCTCTATGCCATTCCACCCCATTGCAACGGAGAAGATTGCTTCGGCGAAGACGGCGCGGCAAAGACGGCGCCCGATTGTGATGGGCCCGATTGCAACACGCAGCTCGAACCCGCGCCTGAGTATCCCACGGGTTCAATCGCGCTCTTCTCGTCCATCGCGGCGGAAACCGGCGGCGTCTTCGCCTTCGTGCCCGAGGTCAATTCCTTCGACCCGGACGGACTTACCCGGTTTAACAACATCGCGCTCAACATGATGCTGGGCGCGGCCTTCCCCGCGTTGCCCAATGTTGAGCCTCCCCGCGGCAATCGCGATACCACTATCAACGTCGAGATAACCGGTTCGAACACCAATTTTAACATCAGCAGCGAAATCGCCTTCAGCGGCGAGGGAATCCGTGTCAACGCCGGCGGAGCAACTTCCGCCACCGCCTACCTGGCAAATATAACCATCGACGCCGAGACCGAGTTGGGTTTCCGCGACATCACGGTAACCACCGATCTCGGCGGCGGCGGCCAGGAAGTAGCCATCGGGATGGGAATCTTCGAGGTAGAAGACCTCCTCACCGGCCCCACGGTCACCGGCGTATCCCCCGCGCGGGGCGCGCTGGGCGAAACGCTGGATGTAACCATCACCGGGGCCAACACCAACTTCGGCGCGGAGTCGGAAGTCTCCTTCGGCTTCGGCATCACCGTTAACGCCTTCACCCCCGTCAGCCCCACGGAAGGCGTGGCCAACATCACCATCGACGAAGAGGATTCAACCCTGGGCTACCACAACGTTGGCGTAACGACGGGCTCCGAGTTCGCGGCCGAATCCGTGATAGGCCCATTCCTCGTTACCACCACCGCGCTCAGCGCATCCATCCCGCGGCTGGTTTCCGTAACGCCGCCCGTCGGGGCGCCGGGACAATCCCTCATCGTCACCGTCGCCGGCGAGAACACGAACTTCGTGGATGGCGAATCCGCGGGCGCCTTCAGCGGCGCCGGCGTGACGGTCAACGCCACCACCGTCAATAGCGAGACCGAGGCGCAGCTCGACATCGCCATTGCCGCGGACGCCTCCACCGGCTTCCGCGACATCGTCATCGTGACCGGCAGCGAGGAAGCCGCCCTGCTGGATGGCTTCGAGGTGGGCGGGAATGTGCCGCCCGTGGCGAACGCGGGGCCGGACCAGACCGTAACCGCAAGCGGGGAAACCGCGCGCGTCACGCTCGACGGCAGCGCCTCTACGGATGCAAATGGAACGATCGCGGAATACCTGTGGTCGGGAAGCCCGGATCCGAGCGACGTGATCCGGCCCACAGTCAATCTTGCGCCGGGCGAGTACACCTTCACGCTGATTGTCGTGGACGATCAGGGCGCGCAGAGCGCTCCCGACACCGTCTCCATTACCGTGCGGGCCGGTGTGACGCCAGCCCCGCAGTGCAATCTCCTCGCGGGTTCGGCGGCGGTGGGACCCGGGCCGGGCGCGGGCGATACCCTTCTGCTCATCGCGGCCGCAGCCATCCTGTTGGCCCTCGGGTACCGGCGGCGACAGGCCGGAGGCGCGATTGTGACCAGATAGACGCCCCACCTGAATCAGGCGACTTCCCGGGGCGCTGCTGGAGGCATCCAGCAGCGCCCCGCCCATTGCATACCTTTGCCCGCGGCCATTTTCCGCCGGGCGCCCAAATGCCGTATGATCGTGCCCAGGCGCATCCGGGCTGTTCCCGCCCCGGAGCGCTGGAGGATCTCCCGTGCCATACCGCTTCCTTCCCCTCCTGCTTCTCGCCGCAATCGCGCCCGTTGCCGCCGCCGCGGGGGAAGACCACACCTCGTTTCAGACCGCCGGCCCGTACAAGCCGGGACTGGACATCGCCTCCGACCAGGTGATGGTGTACGGCGTCAATCCGAGCTTCGCATCGCGGCTGGACAGCTGGCGGGCGCAGGGCTACCATGCGGGCTTCATGACCGGCATCTCCTGGGGCGGCTACGAGGCCTACTACGGGGCGGATGAGCGGCGGGTGCGCGAGGAGATCCAGACGGACGCCTCGGGCAAGCGCTTCATGCACGGCCAAAGCGATACCGTGGGCTACAACGTGCCCACCCCGGAGTACCTCTCGTTTCTGAAAGACTACCTGAACCCCGCGATTGACGCCGGGATCGAATCCTTCTACCTGGAAGAGCCGGAATACTGGGCGCGCACCGGCTGGAGCGAGGGCTTCAAGCGCGCGTGGCGGGACTACTACGGGGAGGCGTGGGAAGCGCCCGACAGCAGCGTCGCCGCGCAGTTCAAGGCGAGCCGCCTGAAGTACGAGCTCTACTACAACGCCCTGAGCGAGATCTTCGGGCACATCAAGGAGCGCGCCGCCTCCCAGGGCCGCACGGCGAAGTGCTACGTCCCCACCCACAGCATGATTAATTACGCCCACTGGCGCATTGTGAGTCCGGAATCGCGGCTCATGGACCTGGATATCGCCGACGGGTACATCGCCCAGGTCTGGACGGGCACCGCGCGCACGCCGAACCGCTACCAGGGCGTTCGGAAGGAGCGGACCTTCGAAACGGCCTTCATCGAATACGGGCAGATGCTCAGCATGGTGCGACCGACCGGCCGCACGGTCTGGTTCCTGGCCGACCCCGTGGAGGACAACCCGAACCACACCTGGACGGATTACGAGTACAACTACAAGCTCACGCTCGCCGCATCGCTCTTCTGGCCCGAGGTCTACCAGTACGAAGTGCTGCCGTGGCCCGATCGCATTTTCGAGGGACGTTACCCGGTCGAGGGGAGCGAGGAAAAGGCGACCATTTCGCCCGCCTACACGGCCCAGCTTCTGGCTATTTTCAACGCCCTGAACCACATGAAGCAGGACGACATCGCCCTCGACGCCGGCACGGGAGGCATCGGCCTGATCGTGTCCGACACGCTGATGTTCCAGCGCGGCGATCCGCACCCGAGCGATCCGGACCTCGCCCCGGTCTACGCGCTCGCGCTGCCCCTGCTCAAGCATGGCGTGCCGGTGGCGCCCGTACAACTGGAAACCGTGCTTACCCCGGGCGCGCTCGACGCGTTCTCCGTCCTGCTGCTCACCTACGAAGGCCAGAAGCCCCTGCGCGCGGACTACCACGAGATCCTGGCCGGCTGGGTGCGGGCGGGCGGCGCGCTGATTCTGGTGGGGGACGGCGCGGATCCGTATCATGCCGTTCCCGAATGGTGGAATAAGCGCGGGGCGGCCGAGTCCACGCCCTACGACGACCTGCTGGACCGGCTGGGCGCCCCCGAACCCGCCTCCAAACCCACCTCGGTTGGCCAGGGGCAGCTGATCCGGCTCGACGCCGCGCCCGCCGCCCTGCAGGCCGACGCCGCGGGTGCGGAGCGCATCCGGGAGGCTGTCCGGCTGGCCCTGGCGGCCCGGGACAAGCCCCTGAAGACGCAGCACTACCTCCGCCTTCGCCGCGGCCCCTATGTCGTCGCGATGGGGCTCGACGAAAGCCTGAACGCGCCGCCCCACGTGCTTTCGGGCCCCTTCATTGACCTATTCGACCCGGAATTGCCCTTGCTCCCGGAAAAAGTGCTGCATCCCGGCACGCCCGCACTGCTGTATGACCTCGAATGGGCGTCCGCCAACACGCCCGCGCCCGCCGTGGCCGCCGCCTCCACCCGTGTACGCGGGGAAATGGCCGCCGAGGGCGGATTCCAATGCACGACCCGGGGTCCCGCCGGAACGGCGGCCAATGTGATCGTCCGCCTGCCGCGGCGCCCCGTCAAAGTCACCCTGGACCCACCGGCGGCTGTTGAGCAGGCGTGGGACGCGGAGCGGGGGATCCTGCGGCTCCACTATGAGAACCAGGCCGCGGAGATTCGACTGGCGTTGACTTTTTGATATAGGTTAGGATCCCCCGGTACATTCGGGGAGAAGAAACCGGGTTGCGGGCGCGCGGGCAGTTGGGCCAGGGCGGTTCCACCAGGCAAGCCCCTGATCTACCCGGACCGTTTTCGCGGACTTACGGAGTGACTCATGATTGAATCGAAATTCGTTGACCTGATCAGCGCCGCTGTGGGCGCTGCGCCGGCACAGGTCGCCGTGGCCATCGAACTGTTCGACAAGGGCGCCACGATTCCCTTTGTCGCCCGGTACCGAAAGGACGTCACCGGCAACCTGGACGAGGTCAAACTCGAAACCATCGAGGCGTTGAACAACCAGTACACCGCCTTCACGAACCGCCGCGACGCGATCCTGGAGAATATCGAGAAACAGGGCAAGCTCTCGGACGATCTTAGGAAGCAGATTCAGGAATGCACGGACGCCACCGTGCTGGAAGACCTTTACCTGCCCTACAAGAAGGCGCGCAAGACGAAAGCCACCACCGCGCGCGAGCAGGGGCTCGAGCCCCTGGCCGATTTCATCTGGGCGCAGGTTGCGGGCGAGCGCAGTCTGGAAGAAGAGGCCGTGGCCTATGTGCAGCCGGAGAAGGGCGTGCCCGATGCCGCCGCCGCGCTTCAGGGCGCCCAGCACATCATTGCGGAGCGGATTTCAATCGACGCGGCGCTGCGCGGCTTTGTGCGCCAGCATTTCCACGACGAGGGCGTGCTGCGCTCGGCCAGCACCAAGAACGCCGAAGGCCAGAAGACGAAATTCGAGGCGTACTACGACTACAACGAGCCCATCAAGAAGATCCCGTCGCACCGCCTGCTCGCGGTGCTGCGCGGCGCGCGGATGGGCTTCCTGCGCATGGAGCTCGCCGTGGGCGAGGATACCGTGCTCAACGAAATGCGCGCCCGCTTCATCCAGGACCCGGCTTCGCCGTTTGCGGCCTTTCTCGGCACGGCCATTGAAGACGCGTACCGCCGCCTGATCCAGCCGGCCATTGAAAACGAAGTTATCCAGGAGGCGCGCAAGGTTGCGGACCAGTCCGCCACCGCGGTCTTCCGGGAAAACGCCGAGAACCTGCTCCTCGCGCCTCCCGCGGGCCAGAAACCCGTGCTGGGCGTCGACCCGGGCCTGCGCACGGGATCCAAACTGGCGGTGATTGACGCCCAGGGCGCCTACCACGAGAGCGCCACCATTTACCCGACGGAACCCGCCAACGATGTGGCCGGCGCGACGGAAACGCTGCTCACGCTGATTAATAAGCACCATATTCAACTCATCGCCATCGGCAACGGCACCGGATCGAAGGAAATCGGCCGCTTCATCAAGACCGTGATCAAGGACAACAACCTGGCCGGCATTACCACCGTGCTTGTCAATGAAGCGGGCGCGTCCATCTACTCGGCGTCGCCCGTGGCCCGCGAGGAGTTCCCCGATCTCGATCTGACGATCCGCGGCGCCATCTCCATTGCCCGGCGGCTGCAGGATCCCCTGGCCGAGCTGGTGAAACTGGAGCCGCGCCATGTCGGCGTGGGCCAGTACCAGCACGACGTTAACCAGAAGCACCTGCGGGAGGGCCTGACGAAGACGGTCGAGTTTTGCGTCAACCGTGTCGGCGTCGACCTGAACACCGCCTCGGCGGAGTTGCTCCGGTATATCAGCGGCATCCAGCAGAATACCGCCAAGAATATCGTCGAGTTCCGCCAGAAAAACGGCCCCTTTACGAACCGCGCCCAATTACTTGACGTTTCCGGCGTGGGGGAGCGCACCTACGAGCAGTGCGCCGGTTTCCTGCGCATTCAGAATGGCGCCGAACCCCTCGATCAAACCTCCATTCACCCGGAGGCCTACGGGATCGTGGAGGCCATCGCCCAGAGCCTGTCGGTCTCCAAGAGCGACCTCATCCGCAACCGGGAACTGCTCGAAAAGGCCAATCTCGAAATCTTCGCGACGGACACCATCGGCAAGCTTTCGCTGGACGACATCAAGCGCGAGTTGCTCAAGCCGGGCCGCGATCCCCGAAAGCGTTTCCAGGCGCCCCAGTTCCTCGAAGGGGTCGACGACGTCAAGGATCTGGAGCCGGGCATGGTCAGCGAGGGCGTCGTCACGAACGTGACCGATTTCGGCGCCTTTGTGGATATTGGCGTTCACCAGGACGGTCTCGTGCATTTGTCCGAACTCGCCAACCGCTACATTCATGATCCGCACGAAGTCGTCAAGGTGGGGGACATCGTGCAGGTGAAGGTGCTCAGCGCCGACAAGGATCGCGGTCGCGTTTCCCTTTCCATCAAGGCGCTGCTCCCGCCGCCACGGCACAGGCACCGCTCCCGGAACGAGACGGACCAGCCGGACGCCGCGGGCGGGCAGGCCGAGCGCCGTCCCGAACGCGAAACGGGATCCCAGCCCCGTCCCGCCAAGGCAGCGGAGCGTTCACCATCGGAACGATCCCGCGAAGGCGAGCCGGCCCGGGGACAGCGCAGCGAGGACAGCAACCGCCCGCGCGGCCGTCGCACCGAGAAGAAAGGTGGAGGACGCAAGAGGAACGCCGGGGACAAAGCGGCCCCGGCAAAGCACGACAGCGCCCCATCGGAACCGATGAATACGCTTCTCGCCGACCAATTGGCCGCCCTGCGTGAGAAATTCGGGGGCAATTAAGCTGCGCATACTGTGCACAATGAAAATAGCAGCCGCACAACCTTGACTTTCGCTCCAACCTGTGGTACCGTCTCTGCGCTCTAGACAACGGCAGTTCCCTGGTGGGATCAACAGACGTCGGACCCTGAATTCCGGGGCGGGCGCGCGATCAGGATCGCGGCAAGATCTCCCATGGTGATCTCGCACTTTCCTGCACGCAACCCCTGACCCGCGCCCCTCCTGGGCGGAACCAGGGGAGGCATGGGGCCAGCCGGCCACCACAGCAGGAGTGGAGTTGGAATGAATAAACGAGACCTGAAGAAATTCGAGAAAATGCTTCTCGCCGAGCGGGATCGGCTTACGGGAAGCATCAAGAGCATCGAAGACGCCTCCCGCTACGAGTCCGGGCGGGACAACAGCGGCGACCTTTCCAGTTATGCGGAGTCCGGCACGGACAATTTTGAACTGGAAACGGCCCTGAACATCGCCAGCGGCGAGTCCCACTGGCTGAACGAGGTGTCCGAAGCCCTGGACCGGATCAAGAGCGGCGCCTTCGGCATCTGCGAGGGTTGTGAGAAAGAGATACCCCGCAAGCGCCTGGAGGCGTTCCCGTCGGCGAAGTTCTGCGTTCCGTGCAAGGAAGAGATCGAGAAGCAGGGCATTTACTAATCGCGGATACCTTTCACCCCTGAGGCGCGGTGCGGCGTTTCCCACGTTCGCAGTGCGCCTTTTCTATCGTGGCCGCCCGAGCGCGGCGGCCACGCACGCATGAGGATCACCCCACCTCCATGTTTCCGACCATCCTGGAAATCGGCCCGATAACCCTTTATTCCTATGGGCTGATGATCGCCCTGGGCTTCATTACGGTCCTCTATTTCATGCGCCGGGATGCGCGGAGCGCGGGCATCGATCCAGACGCGATCGCGGATACCGCGTTCTGGACGCTGATTCTGGGAGTTATCGCCACCCGCGTGGCCCATATTATTCTCTACTCGGACAACTATTCGTGGACCGATCCCATCGGCTGGATCGATGTTACCCGGGGCGGGCTTGTGTTCCAGGGCGCCATTCCGGTCGGCATCGCCTACGCCTACTGGAACCTGACCCGCCGGGGCGTTAACTTCTGGCAGGCCGCCGATGTTGTCATGCCGTGGGTGCCGGTGGCGCAGGCCTTCGGCCGTGGGGGATGTTTTCTCAAGGGCTGCTGCCACGGCGCCCGGTCGGACGATCTCCCCTGGGGCGTAAGTTTTCCCGAGGGCAGCCCGGCATACCTCGCCCACCAGGCCCAGTACGCGGCTTTTCCAGACGACGCCCTCTGGTCCTACCCGGTGCACCCCACACAGATCTACAGCATCCTGCTGCTGCTTGCGATGTGTGGCGCCTTGATGCTGCTGCGCAGGCGCCGCCCTTTCTTCGGCGTTGCGCTCCCGGGGTACCTGGTCCTGTATGGCATTTGCCGTTTCATCGTCGAAATGTACCGGGGCGACGGCAACCCCGTCCAGAGCTACCTGGGCGTCCAACTGACATCGCAGCAGGCGTTTTGCGTGCTCATGATCGTGATCGGCGCCGCGCTGGCCGCCTGGCTTTACCGGCGCCGCGGAACCGGATCGGTCCCGCCCTTCCCACAGGCGGGATAGGTTGGACTCGGGGCCCGGTTCCGGTATACTTGCGGTCGCTGCCTGACGCAATGGGAACCGATGAAGCCGGGAGTCCGTATGTGGCGCTTCGCACATGTGTCCGACCCGCACCTGGCAAGCCAGCGGGACGGGGTTTGGAACAACCGCTTTTTGTGTACGATGATGCCGGACGTCATGGCGTGCCTGGCCCGGGACCTGGCGGTCATGAAGCCGGATTTCGTTCTGGTGACGGGGGATATCGCCAGCACCCAGACCCGGGAAGCGATGTTCGAGGCGCGGGATATGATGGAAAGCCTGAAGCTGCCCTACTACCCGATGGGCGGCAACCACGATTTCGTGGTCCAGGAGTCCCGGGCGTGGTTCCTCGAAGCCTTTGCCCACCGCCTGCCCAGCCCCCGGACGTACTACGCATTCACCCACAAAAACCTGCGTTTTTACGTGCTCGACGCCTGGTGGCTCTGGTCCGACGGCGCCCTCTGTGAAGTGAGCGAGGCCAGCGTCGCGAAGGAACTGGATTCGACGCTGAAGGGCGCGCGGTGGGCCATTCCGCCGCACCAGCTCACGTGGCTGGAGCAGGACCTTGAGGCTAACCCGGGCCTGCCCGCCGTTATTGGCGTGCACTTTCCGGCGGTTCCGGTACCCATGCGCCTGCACCGGCCCGGATTCAACAACGGCGGCTGCCTCGACAATGGCCCCTTGCTCCTCGAAGTGCTCCAGCGGCATCCACAGGTACGGGCGATTTTTTCGGGGCACGTGCACTTGAACTTCGTTGCGCGCGAAAACGGCATCGCGCACATCGTGACCGGGGCGCTGCCGGAATACCCGACAGAATACCGGGACGTGCAGGTATTTGACGACCGAATGGAAGTGCGCACGGTGGGGCTCAGCGATCCGGCTTTTGCGGAGCAATCCCTGATTCCGGGCAAGGGATGGACCGCCGGAGACGCGGAAGACCGGCACGCCGTGATCCCGTTCGCGTGACGGTGGCCGCTAGCGCTCCGCCCCCTCGCGGGGCACGGATAAAGACACGACGAGCACCATATCCTTGCCCTCCTGGGTTTTCAGCCCGCGAATGACCACCTGCTTACCCGGTTGCAGGAGCAAATCCGACGAGAGCGCCTCGATTTCCCTGGGCTTGGCGGGCGCCGTCCGCGGTGATGTCGGGGCCAGCCCGTCCGGCCGCAGCAGGGAGGAGGCCCCGTTGCCCGGCGGCGGGGTTTCCGGTTTCTCTTCCTTCATCGTGAGGCGCAGTTTCACCCGGTAGCGACCGTCCGCGGACCGCGCGGGGGCGCTCGTGTCCAGCGTGTACTGATCCGTCAAGGCGGTCTTAAAGGGCTTCGCGTCCTTGAATCCATGGCGCGACGATCGGAGATTCCGGTAGGTATCGTGCTTCGGGTCCTTCAGGGCGTCCCGAATTTCCTCCAGGCCGGAATCGAAGTGCGCCTCCGCGCGGCCCTGCGAATCCAGCTCGACCGCCCAGACCTTCAATTCCGTCTGGGCAGGGGCCGCGCCCCCGGATTCCGGCGCGGACAGCAGCGCGCCCAGCAGCAGGACCGTCACAAGGGGCGACATAATTACAGATCGTCCTCCGTAATCGAAATCCAGATCGTCGTGACGCCGGCGCCCGAGTCCCCCCACACGACGGTGGCGCCGTCAATCTCCGTCGATACCGCCTCGACTTCATTCGCCTGAACGGGGACGGGCGCGGCGCCGTCGAAGATCGAGAAGGTGGCGACGGCAATCACGAGGGCCGCCGCCGCCAGGCTGGCCAGGGCCCAGAATCCACGGGGGCGGGCGGGGGCCTGGCCGATCTCCTGGCGGATGCCATCCATAAAGGCCGGAAACTGCGCGTCGCTCAGCACGGGCGCCTCGCGGCGCACCGCCGCGCGCAGGCGGAGCAATTGATCGCGGTGCGCCGTGCAGTCGGGGCAGGCCACCAGATGGGCCTGAACGGCCTCGGCCTCGCGCGCCTCGCCGTCGATCAGGGCTTCAATTCGATTGAACCAGGTACAGGTTTTCATGATATACCACCCTCCGCAAAGCCCATCCGCGACAATTTATCTTGCAGCTTCTTCCGGGCATGATGCAAACGGCTCATCACCGTTCCTTCGCTACACTCCATGACACTTGCCATGTCCTTGTAGGACATATCTTCAAACTCTCGCAGCACAAACGCCATCCGGTGTTTGGGGGAGAGGCTGTCCAGGGCTTCCTGAATCGCCTCGCCCAACTCCGAGTTGCCCAGCGCGCGTCCGGGATCCGTTCCCGAGGGAAAGAAATCCTGGGAGGGCATGGCGTCGATCGAGACTGTCGGCACGCGCCGCTTCTTAAAAAGATCCTTGCAGTGGTTCGCCGTTATCCGGAGCAACCACGTCTTGAAGCCCGCGTCCCCCCGAAAACGCCTCAGGGACCGGTAGGCCTTGATAAACACCTCCTGGGAGACGTCCCACGCCTCCTCCCGGTTACGCAGGAAATGGTAGCTGAGCCCATATACGTCGTTCCGGTATCGCCGGACGAGCTCCTCAAAGGCCGCGCCGTCCCCGGTTTGCGCCCGGGTGACGAGTGCCTCGTCCGTTGCGTTTCGCGCGTCAACCCTGCTGTCCACGTGCTCCTCTTCGGCGGTCAAGTTGCCAAAATGAAGGCGAATATCCAACGAAAGGCTCATACGCGGGGTCTCCTCGTTTCACCTTACTGGACGCCCGCTTCATGGCTTTATTCATTTTTTCGATTTGAGCCCGCCCGGCCCGGAACGCACTCCCCGCGCGTCGCTCCGGACCGGGCAACGTGTTCCATTCTACCACGCACGAAACCCTCTCGCATTACCTGAGGATCATCTGGTAAACTTTTTTCGAAGCAGCAGGCAGAACGTGTCCGCGGGCCCGTCCCGGGTGATTCCGCGGACATACGCGCCCGCCGCCAACCTGTTCCGGATGCCCTGTAGCACACCGGCGGAATAGGCCGCGTGCCCGCACGCCGGCCACATTTGGAGAACCCATGCAGAAGCATAGCAGCAAAGCGGAATTCCTTTCGCTACTCGCCTTTCTGGCCATTTTGACCCTCCTGATAACCAACGCCTTCGCGCCGAGAATTCACGCGCAGGGCGGGCAGGTGGACATCTACCCGCAGGTCGAGCCCATCGGCGAAGTGCTCACCAAAATCCTGGACGAGTATGTTCACGACCCGGATCTGGACCGTGTCGTTGAAGGCGCCATTTTCGGCATGATGAGCGCCCTGGGGGGACACAACAGTTATATTCCCGCCCAGGCCCTGACCGAGATGCGCGAGGATACCCGGGGCGAGTTCGAAGGCATCGGGATTCAGATTCGCGAGGAGAACGGCCAGGTGCTCATCTTCACGCCCGTCGACGGCGCGCCCGCGGCCGAAGCCGGTCTCTTGCCGGGCGACATCATCACGGCGGTCGATGACGTTACCACCGAGCAGATGTGGTCCGAGGCCGAGGGCAACCCCGCTTTCAGCATCGTAAGCGCCGTGGCCGACAAGATCCGCGGCAAGCGCGGAACTACCGTAAAGATTACCGTATCGCGCGATGGCGGACCGGACGCCGGGGGCCAGATCCTTGATTTCGTCGTCAAGCGCGACAAGGTTCCGCTCAACAGTGTAGTCGAGGCGCGTCTGCTGCCCGGAAACATCGGCTACATCCGCCTGAAAGATTTCAAGGACAATTCGGCGGCGGATATCCGCAAACACATCAACGACTTCAAACAGGAAGGCATGACCGCGTTTGTGCTGGACCTTCGCTGGAATCCCGGCGGACTGCTGTCGGCCAGCCAGGAGGTTTGCGACCTGTTTCTGCCCAAGAAGTCGCTTGTCACCTACACGAAGGGCCGCGAGCGGTCGGACGGGCGCGCCAACACGCAGGACCTCCAGCTCTACACCGAGCACGCCCCCGTATTGCCCGCGGAGTTCCCGATGGTCGTCCTGGTCAATGGGGATACCGCCAGTTCCGCCGAAATCGTGACCGGCGCGCTCCAGTTTCATCAGCGCGCTCTTGTGCTGGGCGAAAAGACCTTTGGAAAGGGGAGCGTCCAGACGATTATCCCCCTGAAGCGCCCCGAACAGACCGCCCTGCGCCTCACGACGGCCCTCTACTACACCCCGGCGGATGTCACGATCGATCACCAGGGCATCCTGCCGGATGTCGAAGTGATTATGACCGAGGACGAGGAGAAGGCGCTGATTAACCAGCTGTTCCGCTCCTACGAAAAGGATCCCACGAAGCGCAATACGCAGAACCACGGCACCGTGTCCGGCCATGAAGTGACCGAGGCGGACCCCTCCGAAACGGAGAAGGAAGAGGCGCTGCTCAAGGAGATCGCGGCTTACTACGGGGATGACGTGGCCAACACCCTGCGCAACAGCGTCAGCCTGAAGGAACGCCTCGAGCGTACCGTCGAGGATCGCCCGCTCCTCCGGGCCGTCGAACTCATCCAGGAAGCCCCCGACTGGACCACGACGTTCCGAAAGTACCACCGGGATATCTCCGAAACCCAGGTGGCCGCCAGTACGGGTACGCAGCGCCTGGAGAAGGCGTCGCCCATCGCCGAGGAGCGTACCGCGCCCGCGCTGCCCGAGGCCTCGGAAGCGGAGTAGCGCCGCCTCCCGGATTCACACTTGCCGCCGCTCCAGCGGGTGCTCGCCCGCTGGAGCGGCTTGGTTTAGCGCCGCACTCCCTTTCGGGAAGCGGCGCGAGTCGAATCCTCCTGTGGAATAGAAGTGGAGACACCACACCATGCGAAAAGACGGCCGAGGCCCCGGGGAAATGCGCCCCGTCGCGTTTCAGCGGCATTTCACCGGAAACGCCGCCGGCTCCGTGCTGGCGTCCTTTGGAAACACCCGGGTGATCTGCACCGCCAGCGTGGAATCGCGTGTGCCGCCCTGGCTCAAGGACTCCGGCAAGGGCTGGGTAACCGCCGAATACGCCATGCTGCCGGGCTCGACCCATGATCGGGTCAGCCGGGAGGCGAACAAGAAGGGCCGCGCCCTGGAAATCAGCCGCCTGATCGGGCGCTCCCTTCGCGGTGTGATGGATTTGGAGGCGCTCGGCGAGATCATGATTACGCTGGATTGCGATGTCATCGAAGCCGACGGTGGCACACGCACCGCCGCCATTTCGGGGGCCTATGTGGCGTTGCACGACGCATTGGTCTCCCTGCAATCCTCGGGCATGATCGAAACCTGGCCGCTCCGGGCCGCCTGCGCGGCGGCCAGCGTGGGCATCGTACAGGGGGAGACCCTCCTCGATCTTTGTTACGAAGAGGACGCCGTCGCTGATGTGGACATGAACGTGGTCATGAACAGCGCCGGCGAGTTCATCGAGATACAGGGCAGCGCGGAGGGGGCGCCCTTCAAGCGAAGCGAAGCCCTGAACATGCTGGAGGCCGCGGAGTCTGGAATCGCCGTGATTCTGCGCGCCCAGCGGGAGGCCCTCGGCCATGCCTGATATCCTGCTGCTCGGATCCGGAAACGGCGACAAGGCCCGGGAGCTGGCCGTCCTGCTGGAGGGCCTTCCCTGGGAAGTGCGAAGCCTCCGGGACTACCCGCCCGCCGAGGAGCCGGAGGAGACCGGCGCCACGTTTGAGGAGAACGCCCTGCTGAAAGCGCGCTATTACAGCGCCCAGTTTGGCGTAGCCTGCGTGGCGGACGATTCCGGCCTCGAAGTGGACGCGCTCGATGGCGCCCCCGGCGTCTACTCCGCGCGCTACGCGGGGCCCGGATGTTCTTACTCCGATAACAATCGCAAGTTGCTGGACGCCCTCGAAGGGGTCCCCTGGCACGAACGCACGGCGCGCTTCCGGTGCTGCGCGGCGCTGGTAATTCCATCGAGCGGGAAAACCCATGTCGAAATGGGAACCGTGGAGGGCCATATCGCGATTTCGTGCGAGGGAACCAATGGGTTTGGCTACGATCCCCTGTTTGTTCCCGCCGGCGAAGACCGTACCTTCGGCGAGATGCAGCCCGAAGAGAAGCACGCCATCAGCCACCGAGGTAAGGCCTTCGGCCAAATGCGGGCCTGGCTCGAAGAATACGATGGATCGGCGTAATTCCCCGCGATCGCGCTGACCGCCGCAAAACAGCGCCACCGGCCGCCCTCCGGAAGTAGCGCGGCCCGTACGCGTTCCCGGCGCGAACCGCCGGTTTTTCAGCGCTACTTGTGAATGATTTCAATAAGTCATTACAATAGCCGTTTGCATCGGCCCGAGTTACGAGAGAGAGATCATGAAGCTAGCCTTCGGCTGCGACCACGCCGGATACGAAGACCCGCCACCCCATCACGCGCCGGCCATCGTCGCGTACCTGGAAGAACTGGGCCATACCGTCGAGCATGTGGGGACCCATGGCCCCGGCTCGGTGGATTATCCCGATTTCGCGGAGCGGGTTGTCGAGCGGATTCTGAATAAAGAGGCCGATCTGGGTGTATTGCTCTGCGGCACCGGCATGGGCATCAGTATCGCCGCCAACCGCCACAAGGGCATTCGCGCGGCGGCCTGCGTCACCGACGAGATGGTGCGGCTGGCCCGGGACCATAACAACGCCAACATCCTGTGCCTCGGTTCCCGGGTATCGTCCATCGAGGACTGCAAGCGCCTGCTGCGCCTCTTCCTCGAAACCGAGTTCAGCTACGGCGACCGGCACGAGCGGCGCATCGAAAAGCTCGACCGCATCGGCTGTTAATCCGCAATAGCGCCGGCCCCCCGCCCCGAACCGAACTGGAGTACCCCCCATGAGTGCATTGACGCCCCGCGAAATCGTCGAGGCGCTGGACAGGCATATCGTCGGCCAGCAGGAAGCCAAGCGCAAGGTCGCGATCGCCCTCCGCAATCGCTGGCGGCGCAAACAGCTGCCCGAAGGCCTGCGCGACGAGGTCGCGCCCAAGAATATCATCATGATCGGCCCCACCGGCGTGGGCAAGACGGAAGTGGCGCGGCGCCTGTCCAAGCTGGCCGAGGCGCCTTTTGTGAAAGTCGAGGCGTCCAAATTCACCGAAGTGGGGTACGTCGGGCGGGATTGTGAATCCATGATCCGCGAACTCACCGAGGTGGGCGTCAAGCTGGTCAAGGAAGAGATGCAACGCGAAGTCGAAGGCGCCGCCCGCGCGCGAGCCGAGCAGAGGCTCCTGGATCTCCTCCTACCGCCACAACCGGCGGGGCCCCAGAAGATTTTTCGCCCGAGCGACCCGGAAAGCGGGGACGAGGGGCCCGCGAAGAACCTCGAATCCAACCCGGAAGCCCGCACGCGCGAAATCCTGCTCCGGAAGCTGCGCGCCGGCGAGCTGGATGATCGCGAAGTGGAGGTATCCGTCCGCGACAGCGGCAACACCTCGATGATGCAGGTGTTCAGCGCGTCGGGCATGGAAGAAATGGGGGTCAACCTCCAGGAGATGCTCGGCCGGATGATGCCGCAGCGATCGAAGCGGCGCAAAGTCCGCGTGGACGAGGCCCGGCGCATCCTGGAGCAGGAAGCCGTCCAGGACCTCATCGACATGGACGCCGTCACCCCGGTCGCCATCGAGCGGGTCGAGAACGCCGGCATCGTCTTTCTGGACGAAATCGATAAGATCGCCGGGCGCGGCCAGCATGGGCACGGCCCGGATGTCTCGCGCGAAGGTGTGCAACGAGACATTCTGCCGATCGTGGAGGGCAGTACGGTGATGACCAAATATGGCCCCGTGCGCACGGACCATATCCTGTTCATTGCCGCCGGCGCGTTCCATATTTCCAAAGTTTCCGACCTCATTCCGGAGCTTCAGGGGCGCTTCCCGATCCGCGTGGAGCTGGAGAACCTCGGCGCGGCCGATTTCGCCCGTATCCTGCGCGAGCCCGAGTGCTCGCTGATCAAGCAGTACCAGAGCATGATGGCGACAGAAGGCGTGACCCTCGAATTCGAGGACAGCGCCATCGACGCCCTGGCGAACTTCTGCCAGCGTGTGAACGAAGAGACGGAAAACATCGGCGCGCGGCGGCTGCACACGCTGCTGGAGAACCTCCTCGAAGATATCTCCTTCGACGCCCCTGAGCAAAGCGGGGCCGTGGTGCGTATCGATGCGGCCACCGTTCAGGAACGCCTCGGCGCGAAAGTGGAGAACCAGGACCTGTCGCGGTACATCCTGTAGCCCAGCAGTACGCCTGAGTGTTCCAAAGCGGAGCAAATTCCATGATGCAGTTTCCCCAACTCCTGGAGGCCGGCGCCCGGGTGGCGGCCATCTCGGGTCAGGCGGAGGGCGATTGTGGCTGGGCGACGCCGGATCCCGCGCGTCGGGCCGCGTTCCTTGCGCGGGCCGGGGCGCCGCCGAACCGTTTGGTCGCGCTGCGGCAGTGCCACGGCGACCGCGTGGTCGTGGCGGCGGGCGACGAGGCCGGGTGCGGTCTCGGCGAACGAGAAAACGCGCTGGGCGACGCCGATGGGGTCGTAACGGGCGAAGACGACTTGCCGCTGGGCATCCATGTCGCCGATTGCGTACCGCTCTATCTTGCTTGCCCGAAGGCAGTTGCGCTGATTCATGCGGGGCGCGAGGGGACGTCGCGAAACATAGCCGCAAAGGCTGTCGCAGCCCTGGCGCGGGAATGTGGCGCAGATGCCGAAAGCCTTACCGCGCTGATTGGTCCGTCGGCGGGTCCATGTTGCTACCAGGTGTCCGGCGAGCTACGCGACGCCTGGGTGGCGCGGGGGCTGATCGCGGAGGGGGATCACCTCGACCTCTGGCGGACGAACGTGGCGCAATTGATTGACGGCGGAGTCCGCAAGTCCCGGATCCACGTCATCGGCCACTGCACGATCTGTATGCCCGGCCTGTTTTCCTACCGCGGCAACCAGACTAACCAGCGCAATCTCGCCGTAATCATGCGCTGAACCGCCCGATGACCCATATGAAATGCGGGTGGGTAAGCTACTTGTAATACAGCATTTACTCATTGCACCGTCCCTCCACCCTGTGCTATACTTCCCTTCCTGATAGTATGACTTCGCGGAAAGTGGGTCTTGACCCACTTTTTTTATTACGTAATCGAGGCCCTACGTGAGCAGAGAGGAATTGGTTCGGCGATTCTGGTCCCGGTTTGAGGACGACATCGCGGAACAGGGATACGAGCTGGTCGAGGTCGAAGTGGCCGGCCAGGGCGGGGTGCGCATTTTGCGCATCTATATCGACAAGCCCGATGGCATCGGGCTGGAAGATTGTACCGCCGTTTCCCAACTCCTGAATCCCTTGCTGGACGCGGAGGACTTCATTGCGGACAACTATATCCTGGAGGTCTCCTCGCCGGGCTTTGACCGCCCGCTGCGGAAACCTTCCGATTTCATCCGGTACGCCGGAGAAGCAGTGACCGTAATGACCCACTCGCCCATTGAGGGCCGGAAGCGATTCGTCGGCGTTCTGGGCGGTTTTGAAGACGGGTTGATTCACGTTGACTGCGATGGGACACGCCACGAGATCCACATCGAGAATCTTCGTAAGGCGAATCTTAACCGGTAGTTACGGTGTAAGGAGATTGTTTTGGATCAGAATCTTCGCATGATTTTGCAGCAGATTGAGGCGGACAAGAGTATCGATCGCGAGACCCTGATCGAGGCTATCCGGAGCGCTATCGAAAGCGCCGCGCGGAAAGATGCCGGAAATGCGGGCAACATTACGGTGGAGGTGGATCCGGAAACGCTGGCGTTCAAGGTCTTCGAAATCAGGACCGTTACCGAGGAGATCCTGGATCCGGCCACGGAAATCCTGCTTGCGGACGCCTTGGCGCTGAATTCGGCCGCCGTCACCGGCAATCGGCTGAAAGTGCAGACCCAACTGAAGGACTTTGGCCGCATTGCGGCCCAGACCGCCAAGCAGGTCATCATCCAGAAGATTAAGGATGCCGAGCGCGACAACATCTTCGAAGAGTTTAAGGGCCGCGAGGGCGAGCTCATCACCGGCTCCGTCAAGCGGATCAGCCACGGCAATATCGTGGTGTCCGTGGGCAAGGCGGAAGCCCTCATCCCATACCGGGAACAGTCGCCCCGCGAAACCTTTCGCCCGAATGACCGGGTGCGCGCCATCCTCGTCGAGGTTGACAAGTCGCAGAAGGGCGCCCAGGTCATTCTCTCCCGCACATCGCCGGAGCTGGTCCGCGCGCTGTTTGAGCTTGAAGTGCCGGAGCTCTACGACGAAACGATCGAGATTCGCGCGATCGCGCGCGAGGCCGGCAGCCGGACGAAGGTCGCGGTGAAGTCGAACGACATCAACGTCGATCCCGTGGGCGCCTGCGTCGGCATGAAGGGCGCCCGGGTGCGCGCTGTGGTGGAGGAGCTCTCCGGCGAGAAGATCGATATTGTCCGGTGGAGCGAGGATCCCGTCGAACTCTGCGCGAACGCGCTGAATCCGGCGGATATCCTTCACATCCATCCGGACGCGGAGAAGGGAAGCATCCAGGTAATCGTGCCCCAGGATCAGCTCTCCCTGGCCATCGGCAAGCGCGGCCAGAATGCGCGCCTCGCGTCCCGCCTTATCGGCTGGAATATCGATATTCAGGGCGAGGCCGCGGAGGAAACGATCGAGGCCGAAGACCTTTTTGAGGATGCGCCGCAGGCGCCGGAAGCGGAAGAGGGATCCGGCGTTGAGAACGATGTATAATAGGGGGTTCCTGGCCTCAGCCGGGTAGCGCGGCGCCACCTGTACCTGCGCCCGCCGGCCGGACCGGATTTGAAGAACGTCTTGGAGGAATAGTAACGATGCAGACTGTTGCCAGTTTGGCAGAACGTCTTGATATGAGTGCCGAGGAAGCGGTCGAAACGCTCCGCAAACTGCGCTTCGACATCGATAGTGTCAACACCGAAATCAGCGACGAACAGTGTGACATGCTCATCGATGTCGATGAGGATATCTCGGTGCTCGATGTTTTTCTCCAGGAAATCAAGAAAAAAGAAGAAGAGGACCGGAAGCGCGTAGAGCGCCTTCAAAAGGCCAACGCGAAGAAGCGCGCGGCCGCCGCCAAGAAAAAGGAAGCCGAGGAGAAGAAGGCGGAGGAGAAGCGGCGCAAGGAAGAGGCCGCGGCCGCGGAAGCCGCCGCCGCGATCGAGCCTGAACCGGAAACCGAGGCGGTTGGCCCCGAGGACGTGCAGGATGAAGCGCCCGCGGCGGAAGTCGTGGCCGTGGAGGAAGCCGCCGCGCCGGTCGCCGAAGTCCTTACCGAAGTGGCGCCGGAGCCCGAGGAGGCCCCCGCGGAGCCAGAGCCGGAGCCCGAACCGGTCGCCGAGATCCTCCCCCCCGAGACCCCCGAGGAGGATGCGGCCCGGGCGCGGGAAGCGTCCCGCGGCCGCGGCCATGACGGCCCCGCGCACGAGGCCACGCTGGCGCGCGCGGAAATAGTCCAGGAACAGGAAGAAAAGATCCGGCAGCAGAAGAAGGAGCGGCCGCTTCCCACCCCCGATCCGGAGGTCGTCGCCGCCGTGATCCGGCGGGACCAGGAAAAGCGCAACGCCCTGCTCGCCGACGCCGGCGCCCGCCGCCGGGGACGCGAACCGCTTGGCGCGACGCCCCGCGAAGCGCGCCCCGCCACTACGGACGACCGCGGCGATCGCGAAACGTTGTTTCGAAATGCCCCGAAAAAGGCCGTTGCCGCAACGGGGAAAGCCCGCAAAAAACCCAAGCGCGCCGAGCGCGCCCGCGTCCTCGAGGACACCCTCCGGCGCGATGCCGCCGCGGCGGTTCGAGAGTTTCAGTCCGGTGCGGGCCAGATCGGCAGCAAAAAGCGCCGCAAAAAGCGCCATCAGGAAGTTGAGGTACAGATGGAGCAAACAGAAGGCGGCGTGATCGAAGTCGATGAGACCATGACCGTCGAGCAGCTTGCCGACGCGATGGCGATCGGGGTAAGCGACCTTATTCTCGACCTGATGGACGAGAACTTGATGGTGACGAAGAACCAGTCGCTCTCGATGGAGCTTATTCGCAAGCTCGCGGACAAGCGTAACTTTGAAGTTCATTCCATTATTCCCGAGGAGGATACCGCGCTGGCCGAAGAGCCCGACGATCCCGCGGACCTGGTCCTTCGCGCGCCCGTGGTCACGGTTATGGGCCACGTGGACCACGGCAAGACCTCCCTCCTCGACGTGGTGCGCAAGGCCAATGTCGCCGATGGCGAGGCCGGCGGCATCACGCAGCACATTGCCGCCTATGAGGTGGAAATGCCTTCGGGCCGCGTGGTTTTCCTGGATACGCCCGGACACGAAGCCTTCACCCAGATGCGCTCGCGCGGCGCCCAGGTCACGGACGTCGTGGTGCTGGTGGTTGCGGCCGACGACGGCGTAAAGCCCCAGACGATCGAGGCCATCGACCACGCGAAGGCCGCCGAGGTCCCGATTGTGGTCGCGATTAACAAGTGCGACAAACCCGGCGCCCAGCCCGAGCGCGTTCGGGGCGAGCTGGCGAGCTTCGGCCTTCAGGACGAATCCTGGGGCGGGAGCACGATCATGCGGAACGTATCGGCGCACACCGGCGAAGGCATCGACGATCTTATGGAGATGCTCGTGCTGGAGTCCGAAATGCTCGAGTTGAAGGCCAACCCGAACAAGCGGGCGCGCGGCGCCATCGTCGAGTCCGAGCTTTCCAAGGGCCACGGCCCGGTCGCGTGGGTGCTTGTGCAGACGGGCACCCTGCGCCCCGGCGATGTCTTCATCTGTGGCGAGGTCTATGGGCGCGTGCGCACGATGACCAACTCCAAGGGGCGGCTTGTCAAGGAGGCCGGCCCGTCGACCCCGGTGCTGGTCACCGGGTTCAGCGGCGTCGCCGAAGCGGGCGACCCGTTTATCGTTGTCGAGGAGGAGCGGATCGCGCGGACCATCGCGGAGAAGCGCGTCGCGCTGAGCCGTCAGAAGCGCGGCTCCACCGGAAAGGCGATGACCCTCGAGGATTTCCACGCGCTCATGCAGGGCGTCGAGCAGAAATCCCTCAATGTTATCATCAAGGCCGACGCCCAGGGTTCGGTCGATGTGCTCACGTCGAGCTTCGCCAAGCTCGGCAACGAGGAAGTCAGTATCAATGTTGTGCACGCCGGCGTCGGCGGCGTCAACGAGTCGGACGTTTTGCTGGCCAGCGCGAGCACCGCGGTCATTATCGGGTTCCACGTCACCGCCAGCACCAAGGTGCGCCAGATGGCCGAGGCGGAAGGGGTGGATATCCGGACCTACCTGGTCATCTACGAAGCGATCGACGAGGTGACCAAGGCGCTCGAAGGCCTGCTGGCCCCCGACACGAAGGAAGTTATCGTGGGCCACGCCGAAATCCGGCAGGTCTTCCGTTCGTCCCGCTTCGGCAACATCGCGGGCTGTATCCAACTCGACGGGGAAACCGAGCGCGGCGCGCTTACCCGCCTGATCCGCGACAATGTGGTGGTGTACAGCGGCAAGATTGCGTCGGTGCGCCGGGAGAAAGACGAAGTGCGTTCCGTGTCCCAGGGCTTCGAATGCGGCCTGAAGCTGGATAGATACGACGACATCCAGACCGGTGACATCATCGAAACCTACAAGCTTGAGAACATCGCCAAGACCCTGGACTAGGGCGTTAACCCCGCGTGACGATAGGGCTGCTCACCATAGACCTCCTGGTCCCCGGGGCCAGGTCGCTGAAGGATAAGCGGCGTGTGGTCAAGAGCCTCAAGGATCAGGTGCGCAACCGCTACAACTGTTCCGTGGCGGAGACGGACCACCACGACCTGTGGCAGCGCGCCCGCGTCAGTATCGTGGTCGTTTCGAACGAGTCCGCCCACGCCAACACCCAACTGAACGAAATCTTCCGCTTCGTGGAAAGCCGTCTTGGCGCGAACGTGGTCGATTGCCAGATTGAAATGCTATGAGTACTAAAGGACGCGCCAAACGGGTCGGCGAGCTGATCCGCCACGAAATCGCCGGACTCTTGACCAAGGGCCTGAAGGATCCCCGGATCGGCTTCGTCTCCGTCATGGATGTCGAGATGTCGAAGGATCTGCACTACGCCACGGTCAACGTCAGCCTCTACGGCGATGAAAAGGAGCGGAAGAGCTCGCTGATCGCGCTGCAGAATTCCGCCGGCTGGATCCGCCGCGAGATCGGCAAGCACGTGCGGCTCCGCTTCACGCCCGAGATCCGCTTCAAGGCGGACGGGACGCTGGATCACGTGTATGCGCTTGAAAAGGTCTTCGAGGAAATCCAGGAGGACCGCAAGGGGCAGCCGATGATCCACGTAGACTTGCCCGGCGTCGTCGACGCGTTGAAATCCGCCAATTCCTTCCTCATAACGAGCCATGTCAGCCCCGACGGCGACGCCGTGGGTAGCGTGCTCGCCCTCAAGTTCCTCCTCGAAGCCCTGGGCAAGACCGAAATTGTCTGTGCGCTCACGGACCCGGTCCCCGCGATCTACTCGGAGATTCCCGGGGCAGGCGCGATTCGCACGCCCGACGCCGAGATCCCGAATTTCGACGTGGCGGTCATTGTCGACGTGGCCCGGTTAAACCGCGTGGGGTCCATCGCCGACTGGATCGGGGAGAACCAGCAGATCCTGGTCATTGATCACCACCTCGAAGAGCATCCGGACGGCAATCTGGGCTATATCGACGCCACCTACGCCGCGACCGGAGAGATCATGGTGGATCTCTTTGATGCCGCCGGGGTCGAGCTGACGCCCGATGCCGCGTACTGCGCCTATGTCGCGCAGATTACGGATACCGGCGGCTACCGCTACGCGAACACGAACGCCCGCTCCCACCGGATCGCGGCGCGCCTTCACGAAGTGAAGATCGACCATGCCGCCATCTGCAGCGACGTCTTCGACATGTTTTCGCGCCCGAAGATCCATTTGATGAAGACGGTTTTGGACCGTATGGAGCTTTCCTGCGGCGGCCAGGTGGCCACGTCGTATGTGACGCAGGAGGACATCGAGGAAGTTGGGGGCAAGAAGGAAGACCTGAACGGCCTGGTCAACTACCTCCGAAACATCGACGGCGTCGTCGTCGGAATTCTACTGACGGGCGTGGAGCCGCGCCTTACCAAGGCCAGCGTGCGTTCGGGCCATCACTTCAACGCCGCGACCTTTCTCAAGCCCTTCGGCGGCGGCGGCCACGCCGGCGCGGCGGGCGTGACCCTGGAACTTCCGGTGGACGAAGCCCGCGAGCGGCTTCTCGATCGCCTAAGGGAACTCCTGGAGCCCGAATCATGAAAGGCATCTTGCTGGTGGACAAGCCGGCCGGCATGACCTCCCACGACGTGGTGGACCGCATCCGCCGGGCCGCTCGGATGCGCCGTGTGGGGCATACGGGCACGCTCGATCCCGCCGCCACGGGGCTCCTGATTCTGTGCCTGGGACCGGCCACGCGGCTTTCCGAGCACTTCACCGCCAAGAGCAAGGTCTACGAAGGCACCATGCGGCTGGGCGTCGTCACCGATTCTTACGACCTCGATGGAGCCGTGGTGGCCGAGCACCCCGTGCCGCCGCTGGACCGCGACGCCATCCAGGCCGCCTGCGACGCCTTCACGGGCACGATTCAACAGGTGCCGCCGATGGTCAGCGCGGTGAAGGTCGGCGGGGAGCGGCTTTACAAGAAGGCGCGAAAAGGGCAGACCATCGAACGCGAGCCGCGCACGGTGAACGTGAGCGCTTTTGACGTGCTTTCCTATACCCCGCCCGACGCGGCGGTGCGTATTACCTGTTCGAGCGGGACCTACGTCCGGAGCCTGTGCCATGACGCGGGTCAGGCGCTCGGTTGCGGCGCCGCGCTTGCCTCGCTGCGACGCCTGGCCGTGGGCCAGCACCGCGTCGAGCATGCGCTGCCGATCGACGCCCTGGATTCTCCGGAGGCCGTGGAGGCGCACCTGCTCGCCATGGGTGACGCGCTCGACCTGCCGGCGGCCATTCTGGGAGAAAGCGGGCGCGCGGCCCTGGCCCATGGAAACCCCGTTTCCGCGCGCGATCTCCTGGAGGGTTGCCCGGTTCCCCAGGGGTGGGTGCAAATGAAAGACCGCGAAGGAGAACTGCTCGCGCTCGGCATCGTGGAATCTCGGGGGATGGATTCGTGGATCCACCCGAAACGCGTGTTTATTGCCGGAGCCCCCTGAATCCAGGCGGCGCTCAAGACTGGAGCCGATCGAGACCCGATGGAAATCATTCGCGATGTGACAACCCGCCGGAGCGCCTACCCGGGGCTCGTGTTGACCATCGGGAGTTTTGACGGAATTCACCTGGGCCACCAGCGAATCCTGCAATCCGTAATAGAGCGCGCCCGCGCCATCGGTGGCGCCGCGGCGCTGATGAGCCTGTGGCCCCACCCCAAGGTCTTCTTCGGGCAGGGCGACCCCATTCCGTTGCTCACCGATCCCGAGCAAAAGGAAACTTTGCTCCGAGAACTCGGGATCGACGTCTACTTCATACTGCCCTTCAATGAGGCAATCGCGCGAATGGAGCCTGTGGACTTCCTGGAGTCCGTTATCCACCGGCAGTGTGGCGCGGTGCGCGTCGTGGTCGGCCATGACTTTTCCTTCGGCGCCGGCGCCCGGGGTGACTTCGACTTGCTGGCCCGTGAAGGCAAGCGGCTGGGTATAGAAGCCGAAATGGTGCCCGCCGTTGAATGTGACGGCGGTCGCGTCAGCAGCACGCGCATCCGCTCGCTGGTAGGCGAGGGCGATATGGACGCCGCCCGCCGCCTGCTCGGGCGCCCCTATGCCGTGGCGGGCGTCGTGGAGCGCGGCCGCGGCCTGGGCAATGGCCTGGGCTACCCGACGGCGAATATCGCGCCCGCGCAGGGCTTGCTGCCTGCGCGGGGCATTTACGCCGCGCGGGCCGCCCTCAACGGAACCACCTACGACGCCGCGGTCAATGTGGGCATCGCGCCGACCCTGCCGCACGAGCAGCCGGTGCTGGAGGCCCACCTGTTGGATTTTGAAGGCGATCTCTCGGGTCGCCGGCTGGAAGTGGAACTGTGGCGCCGCATTCGCCCCGAAAAGAAATTTGATTCGGTGGACGCCTTGAAAGAGGGCATTGGAAAAGATATAGTTACCATACGGCAGTATTTCGCGGCTTCGCCGGCATAGCGGATCGAAATCTCGAGACGCGGCCGGTCGCCTGATCGATACAGATCGGCGCCGCCTGCAACCTCAGGGCCGCGGCTGCGGTCTTATACGGTAGCCCGACATCCGGCATCGTCCCGGACTGGAACTAAAGTACGTTCTCCCATGGTTGACCATCTTCGGCTGACCCGTGTTCAGCCCCGCAAAACTCGAAAACTTCGTCCGGCCGCCCGCTGCGCGCTGGCCGTGGCGCTATGTCTGCTCCCCGCGTGCTCAACCACCCAGTACAAGGACCGGGCGGACCGCGAAGTCTACGGCATCATCGGCGAAAAAACACCCGCCGTCGCCGGAATGACACCGTCATTTTCCATCGACGCGGACCCGGAAGCGGGCCGGCTGGACCATCTGCCCGTCGTCACCGTGATGGAACCCGCCCTGGGCGACACGGAAGCGTCCGCGCACGACGCCACGGTGCTTTCCCTGGAGCAGGCGCTGTTCATCGCTTTCACCAACAGCCGCACCCACCAGAACCGGAAGGAAGTGCTTTATCTGCAGGCGCTATCCCTCACCCTGGATCGCCACCGCTACACCCCAATCTTTTCGGCGGGCGCGAGCGGCGATTACGCGCGGAGCGTCTCCAATACCCTTGAACCGACTGAGTTTTCCCGGTCTCTGGAATTTACCAGAGAGTTCATACGGGACATTGAGGCGGTCACCGGAACCCCGGCGGACCTCCTGAACGCCTACGCGGCCGTGGTCGAGGCGGCGGGCGAGGTCGCCGGTGTCACCGGCGTCGAGCCGGGGTACGCCAGCGAGCGCTCCGTGTCGGGACAGACCGGGGCGGGCGTCGACTGGCTGCTCAAGGGCGGCGGACGAATCGGACTGGCGATTACGTCCAACTTCTTGAAGTTCCTGTCGGGCGATCACGCAAGCCTGACTTCATCCGTGTTGACCGGTTCAATCAACCAGCCCCTCCTTCGTGGCGCGGGGTCGCTGGCCGCCGCCGAACGCCTGACACAGGCCGAGCGCGACGTGCTGTATGGGATTCGAAGCTTCGCGCGATTCCGCCAGGAGTTCGCGGTTCAGGTTTGTTCCGCGTACTACGGGGTGCTCCAGGACTTGGACGCGGTGCGAAACAATTACAACAGTTACCAGAACTTCCTGCGGAACACGGAGCGGGAACGCGATTTCGCGCTGGAGGGTCGTAGCACCCCCGCAAGCGTGGGACGCCAGGAAGCGGCCGCCCTGAACGCGGAGAACCGCTGGGTGAATTCCGCGCGCAGCTACCAGGAGCGGCTCGACGAGTTCAAAATCCTGCTGGGTCTCCCGACGAGTGCGTCTATTGTGCTGGACAGCGCCGAACTGGACGATCTGCGATCCACCGGCCTCAAGCATCCCTCCATTGTCGTGGATGACGCCGTGCAGGTCGCTTTCGCCGCGCGCCTCGATCTGGACACCGAGCGGGACCGCCTGGAAGACGCCGGGCGCATCGTCGAAGTCGCGGCGAATTCCCTCCTGCCCGACGTGGATCTCGTCGCCGGCGCCAGCGTGCGCACCGCCGGCGACGACAATTTCCAGCGGCTGGATTTTCGCCGCGCCAACTGGAACGCGGGCCTGGATGTCGATCTCCCGCTGAACCGAAAGGCCGAGCGCAACGCGTATCGCGGCGCCCTGATCGCCCTCGAACGATCCCGGCGGGACTTGAGCCTCGCGGAAGATTCCATCGCGCTCGACGTCCGCAGCGCCTGGCGAAACCTGGAATCCGCGCGCCGGAACTACCTGGTCGCGGAGAAGAGTGTCGAATTGAACCTGCGCCGCGTGGAGGAGCAGGAATTGCTTGCCGATCTGGGCCGCGGATCGGCGCTGGATCAGGTCGATGCGCAGAATAACCTGACGGAGTCCCAGAACCAGCTGACGGCCTCGCTGATAAGCCATACCCTGGCCCGGCTGCGATTCTGGCTTGACATGGGTATACTCTATATCAAGGACAATGGCCAATGGGAGGAAGTCTCCGATGACTACCAGCAACAAACCTGAGCTCGTGAAGGCCGCGAAACGCCGGGTCACCTGGCCGGTGCGCGCGGGCCTGGCCCTGCTGGCGGCGGTGGCGATCATTGTCGTTTACCGGACCATCGGCGGGGGCGAGGCGCCGGTAACCCGCGGAACCACCTTCAAGGCGGTCAAGGGCGACCTGGAAATCACCGTGGTCGAGGGCGGCAGCGTCGAGGCCCGGGAATCGCAGCAACTCAAGTCCGAAGTGCAGGGCGTGACGAAAATCCTGTACATCGTTGAAGAGGGGTACCTGGTGACGCCCCAGGACGTGGCCGAGGGGAAAGTCCTGGTGGAACTCGATTCCAAAGACCTCCTGGACCGCCTGACCGAGCAGGAACTCCAATACCAGAACGCCCTGGCGAGCTTCACCGAAGCGCGGGAGGAGTACGGGATCCAGATCAACCAGAACCAGAGCGACGTGAAGACCGCCGAACTGGCCAGCAAGTTCGCCCTGATGGATCTGAAGAAGTTCCTCGGAGACGCCACCGCCACGGATATTGCGCGCCGCGTCGTGGAGAACGTCGCCGCGAGTGACCTCGCCGCGGCGGCCGGCAGCGAGCGGGAGCCCGACCCCGAATCCGGCGATGCGGAAGAGATCCGCGAAGCCGTGGCCTCGGTCATCCGCGATCCGGAAACTGGAAAGATTGCGATGGAGAGCACCGTTGCCGAGACGGCGCCCATCGACTTCGGGAACATTGCCCGCCTGGAGAGTCTCGGCGATGGCGAGGCCCGCCAGGCCATGCGCAAGCTGGAAGACGACGTCGTGCTGGCGGAAGAGGACGTCGGCCTGGCCGAATCGCGCCTCTCGGGCACCCAGCGGCTGTTCGAGAAGGATTTCGTGACGAAGATCGACCTGGAAAACGACCAGCTCGCCCTGAAGCGCAAGTCCATTAACATGGAATCCGCCAAGACCGACATGGACCTCTACGTGAAGTACGAGTTCCCGAAGCAGGCGGAAAAGCTCGTTTCGGACTATGAAGAGTCCCTCCGCAAGCTGCAGCGCGCGCGAAAGCTCGCCGTGTCCAAACTGGCCCAGGCCGAGGCGAAGCTGAATTCGGCCCAGGCCCGTTTCGAACTCCAGAGCCGCAAGCGCAACGAGCTCTCGGAACAGGTCGAAAAGTGCGTCATCCGCGCGACGAGGCCCGGCCTGGTTGTTTATGGCGAGGGGAATCGAAGCTATTACCGCGACAACGACCGCATCGAGGAAGGCGCGCAGATCCGCGAGCGCCAGGTCATCATCACCATACCGGACACGACCCAGATGACGGTGGACGTGAAGGTGCACGAATCCTACGTGAAGAGAGTCATGCGCGGCCAGAAGGCCCGGGTAACGGTGGACGCCTTCCCGGATATCAAGCTCACGGGCGAGGTGCTTCGCATCGCCGTGCTGCCGGATTCCCAGAACCGCTGGATGAATCCGGATCTCAAGGTCTACTCCACCTCGATCCTCATTGACGGCCACCACGAGTGGCTCAAGCCGGGCATGAGCGCCGAAGCCCAGATCGTCATCGATGTCCTGAAGGACGTGGTTCAGGTTCCCCTTCAGGCGGTATTCCAGGAGGGCAGGGAGTCCGTGGTTTATGTGGCGGACGGCGGCCTGAAACGCCGCGTTGTCGAGACCGGATCCTTTGACACCACCTACATTGAAATCAAATCGGGCCTCGAACCCGGCGAGATTGTGGCGCTGCGCGCGCCAAACGCGCCAAAGTCCGGCGATGCCAACGACAAGAACCCGGAGACCGTGATATCACCCCCGGGCGAGGCCGCGCCGGCCGCCGAGGCGACTTAATGCCCGCGGTCGCGACGACGAGCATCGCCCGCTTCGAGAGTGTCCGCAAGACGTACCACATGGGCACGCAGACGCTGGATGCGCTCGGCGGGATCAGCCTGGACATCCTGGAGGGCGAATACGTGGCCATTATGGGGCCGTCCGGCTGCGGCAAGTCCACCATGCTCAATATCCTGGGCTGCCTGGACCGGCCGAGTTCCGGCCATTACATCCTGGGCGACGTGGACGTATCCAAGATGCAGGACGACGATCTCTCCGAGATCCGCGGCAGCCGCCTGGGCTTCATTTTTCAGTCCTACAACCTGATTCAGCAGTTGACGGTCGTCGAGAATATCGAGGTGCCGCTGTATTACCAGGGCATCCCCGAGGAGATATGCCGCGAGATCGCGGTCGAAATGGCGCAGCGGGTGGGCCTGGGCCACCGGCTCGATCACAAGCCGTTCGAGCTCTCCGGCGGCCAGCAGCAGCGCGTCGGGATCGCCCGCGCCCTGGTGAACGACCCCATCGTCCTGCTGGCGGACGAGCCGACCGGCAACCTCGATTCCCGGTCCGGGGCGGAAATCCTGACCCTGTTCGACGAACTCCACCAGCAGGGCAAGACGATCATCATGGTGACCCACGACGATGAAATCGGCAACCGGTCGCAGCGGGTGATCCGCCTGCGCGACGGCCTGGTGGAAAAGGATATCCGCAATGGATAGCCGCCTCGCCGGACGATACAGCACCAGCCCGCTGGCGCCCGCGCGGCTCAAGCGCACCATTATCCTTGGCTTCAAGAGCCTGTGGCTGCACCGCTTGCGCTCGCTGCTCACCGTGCTGGGCATCGTGTTCGGCGTCTGCTCGGTGATTGCGATGCTCGCCGTCGGCGAAGGGGCCAGCTTCGAGGCCCAGGAGCAGATCCGGCGTCTCGGCAGCAACAACATCATCTTGAAGAGCGTCAAGCCGCCGGATACCGGAAGCACCAGCTCCGAGCAGAGCTACGTCATCGAGTACGGGCTCACCTACAATGATCTCGAGCGGATTCGCGGCACCATACCCGGCGTTTCCGTTATCGTGCCCAATCGCGTGATACGCAAGCGGGTGTGGAATGCGACGAACCGCGCCGATGCCGAGGTCGTCGGGACCGTCCCCTGGTTCCCCGAGATGCGCCGCCTGAACATACTGGAGGGCCGCTTCTTCTCGGATCTGGAAATGGAGACCAAAAAGAACGTGTGCGTCCTGAGCGCGTCCGTCGCGCCAGCGCTCTTCCCGTTCGAAAACCCGATTGGCGGCCGCGTCCGCATCGACAGTGATTACTACCAGGTAATCGGGGTCACGGACGTCGAATCGACCCGCCCCGGGCTCGCCAAGAACGAGGGAAGCCGCGCGGCGGATTCCAGCAGCACCGACCGCATCTATATTCCGCTCAAGACCGCCCGCGCGCGCTTTGGCGAGGTGCTCCGCACCCGGAGCAGCGGCAGCTTCAACAATGAAAAGGTTGAGCTGCACGAGGCCACAATCCAGGTCCACGATCAGAACGACGTGGAGGAGACCGCGCTCATCATTGGGGACATCCTCGGGCGGTATCACAAGAAAAAGGATTTCGAAATCGAGGTGCCGCTCGAATTGCTTCGTTCCGCGGAGGAGACGGCCCGAACCTTCAACATCCTGCTCGGGTCTATCGCCGCGATCTCGCTGCTGGTGGGCGGCATCGGCATCATGAACATCATGCTCGCGAGCGTGACCGAACGCACGCGGGAAATCGGCATCCGGCGCGCGCTCGGCGCAAAACACCGCGACATCATCACCCAGTTCCTGATAGAAACCGTCCTGCTTTCCGCCACCGGCGGCGCGCTCGGCGTGCTGTTTGGCGTGACCCTCCCGATTGCTATCGGCTTTTTTACCGATATGCGCACCATCGTGACCCCGGACGGCCCGATCCTGGCCTTCAGCATATCCGCAATTGTCGGCATCATCTTCGGCATCTACCCGGCCGTCCGCGCGGCCACGATGGACCCCGTGGAGGCGCTGCGTCACGAGTAGCCCTCAGGCGTCCGCACCAGTCTCGTCACCGCCGTCCTCCACACGCCGGATCGTCAGGTTCATCAACGCCAGCGCGATCCCCACCACGGGGCAGAGCAGGTTGAAGAAGCACCAGGGCAGGTAGGCCCAGGCGCCGACGCCCAACACCGTGGCCGCGAAGGCGCCGCAGGTATTCCACGGTACGAGCACCGAGGTGACCGTGCCGCCATCCTCAAGCGCCCGGGAGAGATTCTGCGGCGCGAGCCCGCGCGCCGCGTAGCTCTCGCGAAACATCCGGCCCGGCACCAGGATGGAGAGATACTGCTCCGAGGCGGTGATATTGAACAGCATGCACGTGCCGATGGTCGCGGCGATCAGGCTCCCGGCCCCGCGCACCAGCCGCAGTATGCCCGAGGCCAGCGCGTGCAGCATCCCCGTCGCCTCCATCACGCCGCCGAAGACCATGGCCATCAGGATGAGGAAGATGGTGTTGAGCATGCTCGCCATGCCGCCCTTATTGAACAGATCATCGATCATGGGGTCGCCCGTGGCGCTCTGGAATCCGGATACGGCGGTGTTGAGCAGCGTGGCGTAGGCCTGGGAAAGGCCGGCATCGCTATCCGGGAACAGGAGGTGTCGCTGGAACAGCAAGGCTTCGCCCGCGCCGAGGAACAATCCGGCGATCAGCGATGGGAGCGCGGGCATTCTCAGCACGATCAGCGCCAGCACGGCGGCGGGCGCGATCAAGGTGTGTGGGCCAATGTGAAACGATGCCTCGATCACGTCCAACGCACCGCGTATCTGGTCCGCTTCGCGCGCATCGCCGCCATACCAGGCTCCGGCAATCGCAAAACCGATCAGGGCGAGTGCGTACGCCGGTACCGTGCTGTAGAGCAGATGCCGCACATGGGTGAACAAGTCAGTGCCGGAAACTGCGGGCGCCAGATTCGTCGTGTCGGAAAGCGGGGAGAGCTTGTCGCCGAAATAGGCGCCGGAGATCACCGCGCCCGCGACCACGGGGAGGGGGTAGCCCAGGGCCTGGCCCGCGGCCATCAGGGCGACGCCCAGCGTGCCCATGGTGGACCAGCTGCTTCCGATGGCGACCGAGACCAGCGAACACGACAGGCAGGCCGCCAGCGGAAAGAGCGACGGCCGGATCAGCGTGATCGCGTAATACACGAGCGTCGGCACGATACCCGCCAGGATCCACAGCCCGATCAGCCCGCCCACGCAAAGCAGGATCAGATTGGCCTGCATGGAAAGTCCAATGGAGTGGAGCGCGCCGCGCTCGAGGGACGCGTAGGGAATCCGCAGCACCGTGCGCCCGATCAGCCCGCAGAAAAGCGCCGCCGCCAGCAGGGCGATCTGGTTTGGACCCAGCGTCGCGCTATCGCCAAACACGGCGACGTTGATAGCCAGGAGCGTCACCAGCACCGCGAGCGGCGCCAGGGAGAGCGGAAGGGAAGGCGTCTTCGTGGGGGCTTGCATGAGAACTCCGCGGGTTGTGGCCGAACTGCGTGCGCTATCGTAGGCGAACGGCGAATCCCCGTCAAGCCCCGGCGGGCGCGTTCTTGACGCACGCGCCTCCATTTTTGGTACGCTCCTGAATACAGTAGTGTTCAATCCCATCCTTCCAACCGAGAGAGGCCGTGTCGTCATGCCCCTGCCCCGCGAACCGCAGGCCATAAGCGTTATTGGCCACGGCGGGATTCGCCTCAACGCCTGGGATTACGGCGGAGAGGGGCCGCCGCTGCTCTTTGCCCACTGCACCGGGACCTTTGGCCGGATTTGGGATCCCGTCGTTGCCGAACTGGAGGACGCCTTCCGGGTGATCGCCCCCGACACGCGGGGCCAGGGCGATTCGGAGGCGCCGCCACGCCGGGAGGACTGCCGGTGGGAACTTTCGGGGCACGATCTCCTCGCCATTCTGGACCATTTCGGAATCTCACGGGGTATTGGGGCCGTCGGGCATTCGGCCGGGGGCGCGCACGTGGCCTACGCCGAGCATCTTTCTCCGGGAACCATCACGCGCGCCCTCCTGATCGACGCCGTAATCGCGGATCCGGCGCTCTTTCAGGGGGAGAACGGGCTCGCCGTCAAAGTGGCGCGCCGCAAGAACACGTTCGATTCGCGCGAGGCCGCGCGCGAACGCCTTACCGGCAAGCCGCCCATGCAGCATTGGGTCCCGGAGGCTGTGGAAGCCTATCTGGCGCACGCCTTCCGAACCGACGCGAACGGCCATTGCCATTTGAAGTGCCCCGGAACCCGCGAGGCCTGGTATTACGAGCACGGCGGCGCGCCCGATATCTACGAGGCGCTGGAGTCACTCACCTTCGAGGCCGTTCTGGTGACGGGCGATAGGAGCTACGCGGCCCCCTGGATCGAGGCGCAACACGCGCGCCTGCCGCGTTCCCGTGTTGAGGTTGTGCCGGGTGCGGGGCACTTCATTCCCCAGGAGAAACCCGCCGAGACAGCGGCCCTCATTCGCGCGTGGTTCGGCGGGTGACCGGCGGCGTATCCGAAATCTCAAGCCCCGCCGGGCGCGTGTTTCCACCCGGCTCGGCAATCCGGAAGAAGAAGCCCCAGTCGTAACCCGCCTGGCCAATCTTGACCAGGATGTTGGAGACGCCGGTTGGCAAGGTGACCGGAATAATGTCCTCGTCCACGGACGCCACGCGCTCGACTTTGTTGTCCCAGAGAATATCGCCGTTCAAGAAAACCTTCACCGAATCATTGCTGCCGACGCGGAACTCCACCGCGCGGGGCGGGCCGTCGTTGCGCACCCAGCACACGGCGTACGCGCACACCCAATCCGTCACGTCGTATTCGTCCACGAGGCGCATATAGGCCGAATTGTCGGGCAGCGTGCTCGGTCGCCATTGCACCGGGCCTTCGTTCAGGCCCGCGTAGGTCGCGGTCAGATCGAGCTCGCGCTCCGGCGGATAGATCCGGTCGTGCCCAGCCATGCCGAGGTTGTCGAAGGGCCCGCACAGCAGCCACTGGTTCACGAAGCCCTGTTCCCGCGCGAATCGCTCGCTCAGCGCAATACCGGACTTTGCGCGCGCGAATCGCGCGTTTATCAGATCGGGCCCCATCGCTTCCAGCGCAGTCAGGGCCGATTCGAACCGCACAAGATCGGCGCGGTATGCCTCGAAATCCGGGTAGTCCGTCGCGCGGATGCGCAGATAGGCGTCAAGCAGGGTGTGGGAGAGCCGCACCATGGCCATGCGCGCGTGGTAGGGGGGCTCCACGGTGATCGTTTCCGCCTCATCCAGCATTGCGCCCGCCTGGCGCACGGCTTCGATCGGAAAATAACGCGAGTACTCCGCCATCCCCCAGAGCGCGGCGCCCGGGTAGGCGCGAAAGGACTCTTCGAGCGCGTTGTAATAGGCGCGCATTTCCCCAGCGGCGGGTCCGAAGAACGATTCGCTCGTCTCCCGGTAGAATGCCTCGGGATCCCGGTCGGCTTCCCACAGGTACTGGGCCGCCGTGTAGTACGAGAGGTAATAGGACGCCCACGAGGCCTGCGCCGCCAGGAAAACCCCCTGGACGCCGATCTCCCGGTAGATTGGGTAGGCGCCCGCGTGCGCCCGCCACATCGGCCAGGGTAAGCCGCCACAATAAGGCTCCGGGTCGTACTCGAACAGGTAGAGATGCTCGGTAAGCGCCCGCCACGCGCGCAACAGCGCGCGCAGGTCCTGCTGGGACGCGCAAACCGTGTCGCCAATGCCGTGAATCGAGCAAAACACATTCGGCGCGCAGAATACCGCCGTGTTCGGGCGCACGGACGTCACGCGCGGCGGATCGGTGTGATTGGGGTTATAGGCGTAGGTGGTGATCAGCACGTTTGGATGTCGATCGGCGAGCCCCTCCAGCACGTGGTTCAGGAATACCTGGTAACGGTCCGAGACGCTCGTCATACCGCCGCGATCGCGGTGGCCCGGATCCAGCGCGCGGCAGTGCTCGCACGCGCAGAAGTAGAAATTGTCGTCCGGGCAGAGCGAATAGGATTCCACCTCCGGGTGCGCATCGAGGTACTCCGACACCGACTGAATCACCAGCGTAACCGCCTCCGGATTCGAGGTGCAGATCTGGGTGGCCTTGCGTTCCCCCTCCAGCAGCGCATAGAGATCGGGGCGCTCGGAATACGGCGCCACGCGTGCCATTGTGGCCGTGAGGTTGTGCCCGTGCAGCACCGGCGGGGCATGCAGCCGGTTCCGCCATTCCCAAAGGCGCAGGTGTTCGGCGGCCTCCGGTGAACCGCTTCCGGTTGCGATCTTCCGGTAGCGGAAGTCCGGCGCCACAACGCGCTCGCCCTGTTCCAGGAAGAGAGAATCGCCTGCCGGCAGACATTCGCCCAGCGGACCCGGCATGATCCAGCGAAAGCCCAGATCGTGGAGCAGCGTGTAAAGCCCGTGGCGCGCGCCGAGCGGCGACCCGCCGATAAGCCAGATGGCATCCCGGGTCACCCGGATATAACACGATTCGCGATCGAGCGAAGGATGCGCGAAGGGGAGTTCATCCGTCTCTCCGGCCACGCCAATCACGAGCGAAATCAGGCCCGGGGCTGGCTCGGTCGGGAGCGTGGCGCCCGTCGCCCGGTCCACCGCGCCCCGCGCATCCTCGACGGCGGCCGCCAGATCGGCGTCACCGCCCGCGCGCAGGTCGAAGTAAACCGCCGGGGTCCCATCGCGCACCACGGGAACGTCGGCGAACGCCGTTGCGCAAACCGCCATTGCAACCGCCAGGGCCAGCCCGCGCCAAGGCCCGCCGATTCTTTTCGCCATATCCACTACTCCCGCGCCGGCCTCACGGCGCACTTCGGTAACCAACGCTCCCTGAAGGAGACCTGTACGATATCGCACCGGTTTCCGCCTGCGCACCCCGCGCGTTTCCAGGAGAGTACCCGATGCTTGCGCCCGCGCGCCGCGAGGTATACCATAGAGCCATATTCGGGGAAGGGGGGAGGCGGCGCGCGCAGCGCTGGTCATCCAGAACACCCCGGAATTCCGGAGGGACAACCGGGCCGCCCCGGCCCTGGAATGGATCTTCCCATGAGCAAGAGCCCAAGAAGCGGAAACTGGAGCCGCCGCGCCTTCCTCGGCGCGGGTCTGGCCGGCGCGGCCGGCATGCTGTGGAGCGAGAAGGTGTTCGCGCAACCGAATAAGCCAACCCGCATCGAAAATATTGAAATCTTCCCGGTCATCTATCCCACGGTGATGCGCTTCAAGTTCTTCGAAGGCCCTTCGGGAACCGGGCGTCCGGCCGTGCTGATCAAGATTACCGCGGACGACGGCAGCGTGGGCTGGGGCGAAAGCGTGCCCGTGCCGCGCTGGAGTTACGAAACCCTCGAAGGCGCCGTCACGGCCATCGAGCGCTACCTCAAACCGGTCATCACCGGCATGAATCCCTTCGACCTGAAGGGCATTCACCAGGCCATGAACCAGGAGATCGCGCCGTCCTTCTCTACGGGCGCGCCCATCACCAAAGCCGGCATCGACATCGCCCTGCACGATCTCATCGGCAAGGCCGCCGGGCTCAACATCGCCGAGCTCTGGGGCCGCAAGCCCGCGGATGAACTCGTGCTCAGCTGGACCCTGAACCCGAAGACCCTGGACGATCTCGAACCCCTCATCGCCGTTGGCCGCGAGCGCGGTTTTGAGAACTTCAACGTGAAAGTCGCGCCGGACCCCAAGTTTGATCTGGAAATGTGCCGCATCGTCAAGCGTCTCGTGCCCGACGGCTTCCTCTGGGCCGACGCGAACGGCGGCTACGACCTGGCCACCGCCCTGGACGTGGCGCCGAAACTCGCGGACCTGGGCGTGCCCGTGTTGGAGCAGCCCCTGCCCTCGAACCGCCTCACTGGATACCAGGAACTGAAGAAGCAGGGCGCCCTGCCGATTATCATGGATGAGGGCGTGGTCTCACCCGGCGATCTGATGGAATTCATCAAGCTCGGCTGCTGCGACGGTGTGGCCATGAAGCCCGCGCGGTGTGGGGGGCTTGTTTCGGCGGCGCAGCAGGTGGAGATTCTGGAGGACGCCGGTCTCATGTTCCTCGGTAGCGGCCTGACCGATCCCGATGTCTCGCTCGCGGCGTCGCTGATCCTGTACGGCGCCTATGGACTCCAGTTCCCGGCCGCCCTGAATGGCCCGCAGTTCCTGGGAACCAGCATCATCAAGAAGCCGTTCACGCCGGTCGGAGGCAAGGTCCGGATTCCGAAGGGACCCGGCCTCGGCATCGAAGTGGACGAAGATAAACTCGCCGAACTGGTGGCGAAGTCCAACGTGAAAGTCTGAACGCGCGATCGCCGTAGTACGACCCGCGACACAATCCCGTGGAGGTCGGTTCCATGAATGCCCTGAAGCCCCTTTCCCGCCGCCGCTTTCTGAAGCATACGCGCAATGCCATCGCCGTCGCCGCGGCCCCGCTCATCCTGCCTTCGGGCTGCGTCACGGGCGCCGGCGGCCGCAAAGCGTGGAAGCCCCGCCCGAACGGCCATATCCAAGTCGGATACATCGGCTGCGGCCGCCGCGCCAACAGCCTGTACGGCCTGCCCGAGCCCGGAAAACTCGTCGCCCTGTCCGACATTTACCGCCCGCGCCTGGAAAAGTTGAAGGAGCGTTTCACGGATGCCGTCCTCTACGACGACTATAACGAGATGCTCGCTTCGGATGAAATCGATGCCGTGGTTATCGTAACGCCGGACCACTGGCACACGAGGCCGGTGATCGACGCCTGCCGCGCGGGCAAGGATGTCTATTGCGAAAAACCGCTCACGCTCACCATCGACGAGGGCATCCAGATTGTCGAGGCCGTCCGCAAACACAGCATCATTGCGCAGACCGGAAGCCAGCAGCGGAGCATGCTCAGCTGCGCCGAGGGAATGCGGCGGGTGTTGAACGGCGAGATCGGCAACGTGCAGCGTGTGCACACCGCCAATCTCCCCAGTCCCTGGGATTGCGATCTGGGCGAAGAACCCGTTCCCGAAGGGCTCAACTGGGACGCCTGGTGCGGCCAGACCGAACCGCGCGGCTTCCATCCATTGCTCTTTTCCCCGCGTGGCGACGGCAAGTCCTATCCCGATGGCCGCCCGTACGGCTGGATTTCCTACACCCCCTATTCCGGTGGCGAAGTGACCGGCTGGGGCGCGCACAGCATGGACATGATCCACTGGGGCCTCGGCTTCGATTACAGCGGCCCCGTGGAGGTCTGGCCGGAGCCCTTCGCGCCTGGCGAACTCTCGTTTCAGGGCAAGCCCCTCACGGGCGACAACCCCTGGCCGGAAGCCGCGCAGCTCGCGTGCCCGGTCGTCTTCCGCTACGCGAACGGCGTCACGGTCCACATGGACGGCAAGGGCCCGGCGGGCGGCGGACTCTTCCTGGGGGACGAGGGCGGCATCAATATTGCCCGCGGCGTCTATGAATTCAAACGCAACGGCGCCGACAAGATCCGGGTGGAAGAACCCGCGGGCCGCTCGGACACCGTGGAGCATCTTCGGAACTGGTTCGAATGCATCCAGACCCGCGAAAAACCCGCCGCCGAGTTGGAGATCGGCCACCGCTCCGCCACCGCCTGCCACCTGGGCAACATCGCCCGCTGGCTGGGCCGAAAAATCACCTGGAACCCGGAAAAGGAGGCGTTTGTTAACGACCCCGAAGCCACGGCGTACATCAAGCGCAACCAGCGAAAGGGCTACGAGACGGCGTAGGTATCCATAAGGTGCATCAGGTGTGCCACGGCCAAGTCCGCAAGGACTTGACCGTGCCGGACTGCTGAAAAGCCAACGCGTTAGAACGAAAGTTCCGGAGTCACTCCCGACCCGCACGGGCAAGCGTAAGACGCTTGACCGTGGCGCACCATCGGTCCTACTCCCCGGCGTAGGCCGCGAACAGTGCCCCAATTCCGGCCTCCACGGCGTCCCCCGCATGCACGGCCACGCGGTAGCGCAATATCAGGACCTCGCCTTTCGCCAGCCGGATGGCGTCGCCCTCGGGCCAGTACATCGGCGTGGGGGAGAAGAAGCCGTAGTCCCGCGTGAACCACTTTGCGGGATACCATCGGTTCTCCGGATGCTGAAAGATCGCCAGCCCTTCGGTTACACCCTCCCGAGTTCCCGAATAGTCGCACCACGGCGACGCCACGCCAAAGGTCCCCGCCTCGCCAGGGTCTCCCTGTGCATTGACCAGCGTACCGCCGGCTTCCACGCTCAACGCCGGCGTCATCCGCGCGGAAAAGAGCGAGTGGTTGGTCTTTTCGATGGTGATATCGGTCAGAGGCTCCAGCGTGATCTCGAAATCGATGAGGCGCAGGGTATCGGAGGGCGCGCTCACGGTGATCTTGCGGCGATCCGCCATTACCGCGTCCTCTCCGGGCTGTCTCCAAAGGCAGTAATCCGTGATTACCACGCGATCGCCCGATGCGCTTTCGATTTTCGGACCCTGCGAAAGAATTTGCCCGCGATCATTGCCCTCCTGCCAGTAGTTCCCGCCGTTGACCTTGTCGCAACCGAAAAACAAGGACCGGTGGTGCGGGTACGGTTCCGTCGACTCGGTGGTGACCGATTTACCCGAAACCGGACCGTTCACGGGCCAGAAAAACGGGTACTTCTGCGAATCCGAGTAGGCGTACGCGGTAAACAGGGCATCGCCGACAAACACCTCAATGCGACCGTCGCCCCGCGCCGCCCGCAGGGCCTCGCCCGGGGTATTGCCCGCCTGCAACAGGCAAAGTAGAACGAACATCCGCGCGACGGGGCGCCCTGCCAGGAACACACGGGCGGCGCGCACAGGATCACCCGCCATGCCCGGCCTCATTCTGCTTCACGTACGCATCAAACAGTTCCGCAAGCGCCGCCGCATCCACGCCCTGGTGCACCAATAGCCGGTATTGCAGCTCGAAGAAATCACCGGGCTTCAGCACATGCGTCTGCTCGTGTGGCCAGCAGACACCGAGAAACGCATAGTGCCGGAAGATCCAGCCCGGGTGGGGGAAGCCCGGGTTGGACGGGTGCTGGAAGATCGCCACGCCCGGTGAGGGCGCGCCTTCCTTTTCCCAGCGCACGCTCGCCCAGGGCGTGTCGTAGCTTAGCGCATCCTCGACCGACACCCCTTGCGCGGTGTCGAACACAAACGGCTTGTTTTCGGCGCGGGGCCGGAACGAAAAACCGCCGTAGCCTTTGTCCTTCGCGCCCTCGAATACCACATCCTCCTGGCAGACATTCGTAAAGCGAAGTTTGAAATCGATCGCCCGGTGATGCTCGGCGGCGGGATGCACCGTGAAGTGAATGGTCTCGCGCACCTTGGGCAGATGCTCCCCATCGAAGAACCACCCGTTCTCCACGCCGACGGTCACCTGGTCCTCCTCAACTTCCTGCAACAGCCAGCGCTCGTAGACCTGTCGCGCGCCCACCAGCGTCCACACATCCATCTTTCGCCCGCCGATCACCGTCTCCGGCCAGGTCCAGAATACCCCGCGGTGGTGGTAGTGATCCGCGGGGAAATCCTCTGTGATAACCGCGCCGTCCAGACCGTAAAGCGGGTGGATGTAGCTGGAGCGAGCGTAGCGCTCCGCGTCCACGCCTTCCGGCGGATACACCAGCCCGTGGTTGTATACGAGCACCGGCGCGCCGTCCTCATAGATGGTGAGCTGGCCGCCGGTATGCGCTATCGTGAACTCCGCATGGGCGGACACGGCAAGCAGTGAAAGCAGGGCGCAGACGGCGATACGCCGGGCCCGCGCGGGGACGATGTAAGCAGGCATGATACGTCTCCTGAAACCGCGTGGCGCCGGGCGGGCCGCGCTTGTTGAAACCTGGGCAGGCACACGGGCAGTCTATCAGGCGTTTGGCGGGCGTTCAATGCGGAAACTCGCACGCGCCCCGGGAAACCTGCTAGCATTTCGCCATCGATGGCGCCGCCCGCATCCGGGCGCGACCGCCCAACTGGAGCTCAATAAAATGTCCCTGTTTCGATCTATCGCTTCGACTCGCGGCGCCATTATCGCCGCGCTCCTGCTCTCCGCCGCCGCCCAGGCGACGCCGCTCGACGATTACGTCTATACGGCCGACCCCGCGTACAAGTACACGCTTCAGGAAGACGCGACGGTCTCCAAGCCCACCCATGAGACCCGCGTCTATCACCTGGTCTCGCAGAACTGGCTGAAGGAGACCGAAGTCGATCGCACGCTCTGGGAGCATTGGGTCACGGTGAGCATACCGGCGGAACGCCAGGACAGTTCCGCGCTGATCATGATTGGCGGCGGCAGCAACGGAGGCGGGGCCCCGTCGCCCAGCAGCGCGCTCGACCAGATCGCGATCATGACCAAGTCCGTGGTCATCGAGGTCAAACAGATCCCGAATCAGCCCCTGCATTTCACGGGCGAAGCGATGGACAAGTACAAGGAAAAAGGGCGCAAGGAAGACGAACTCATCACCTACGGGTGGGACAAATTCCTGAATGGCGAGCGCGCGGAGTGGCTCGCCCGGCTGCCCATGACCAAGGCCGTCGTCCGCGCGATGGACATGGTTCAGGCGGAGGTCCCCGGCGTCGAGCGGTTTTTTGTCCTCGGCGGCTCCAAGCGTGGCTGGACCACTTGGACCGTCGGCGCGGTGGACAAGCGCGTCATGGGCATCGCGCCCGCGGTCATCGATGTGCTCAATTTCGTCCCGTCGCTGGACAATCACATCAACGCCTATGGCTTCTGGGCCCCCGCCGTGAGCGAATACGAGGAAATGGACATCACCGGCCGCTACCACAGCGATCGTATGCGCGAGTTGCTGGCCATCGTGGAGCCCTTCGAGTACCGCGATCGCCTGACGATGCCGAAGTACATTGTGAACTCCACCGGCGACCAGTTTTTCCCGCCGGACTCCTCGCGCTTCTACTTTGACGAGCTTCAAGGCGAGAAGCACCTGCGCTACATGCCCAACACCGACCACGGGCTGAGCGCCGAGGCCTACATGAACGTCGCGTCGTTCTATCACGCCCTGCGTAACAACACCCCGCGCCCGGAATATACGTGGAAGAGCCTGGAGGACGGCGCGCTGGAAGTTCACTGCAAGACGGCCCCGAAAAAAGTCCTGCTGTGGCAGGCCCACAATCCGAAGGCGCGCGATTTTCGTATGGAGGAAATCGGCAAGGCGTGGTCCAGCACCTCCCTCGAAGGGGCCGATGGCGTTTATAGCGCGCGCCCCGAGACGCCGGAGACCGGGTATACGGCCTTTATGATTGAGGTGACTTTCGAGAATCCGGGATTCAGTCTGCCAATCGTCTTCACCACGGGCGTCAACATCCTGCCCGACACGTATCCGGCGAAGACGGAGTAGCCTGGAATATCGCAACGCGAAAGGGTATGTCGATGGCGCGCGTATTCCGAGGAGTGATGGCCATGGTCTTGACTGGCATGCTGCTGGTTGGCGCGGCCAGCGCCGCCGCGCGCGACCGCCAGTGGACGCCCGAGGAAGCGTGGGACTGGTACCGGGCGCAGCCGTGGCTGACGGGCGCCAACTTCGTCCCGGAGTCGGCCATCAACCAGATCGAAATGTGGCAGGCGGACACCTTCGACCCCGCGACCATCGATCGCGACCTGGGCTATGCCGCGGGCGTCGGGTTCAACTGCATGCGCGTGTTTCTCCACGACCTGGTCTGGGAAGTGGACCCCGAGGCCTACTACGCGCGCATTGATACGTACCTGGATATCGCGAGCAGACATGGCATCCGAACCATGTTTGTGTTCTTTGACGCCGTGTGGGATCCGCATCCGAAACTCGGGACTCAGAAGGCCCCGACGCCCGGCGTGCATAATTCCGGCTGGGTCCAGGGGCCGCACACGGAGGTGCTCTCCGACGAATCCCGCCACGCGTCCGTGAAGCCCTACGTGCAGGGCATCCTCAAGCGCTACGGGCAGGACCCCCGGGTACTGATGTGGGATCTCTACAACGAGCCCGGCAACACCAACGGCAATTCCTACGGCCGCCTGGAACCGGAGAACAAGCACGCCTTGTGCCGGATCTTCCTGGAGCGGGTCTTCGCGTGGGCGCGGGAAACGGCGCCCGGCCAGCCCCTGACCGCCGGCGCGTGGATGGGGCTCGCCCGCACCGGGGGCGACCTCGATCCGCTCGACGCCTACATGCTGGAACAGTCGGATATCGTAACGTTTCACACCTACGACAACCTCGAAGGCGCGAAGCGGGCGGTCGCCCGCGTGAAGGCGGCCGGACGCCCCATGATCTGCACCGAATACATGGCCCGGACCGCCGGCAGCCGTTTCGAGGAGATCATGCCCTATTTCAAGGCGGAAAACATCGGCGCAATCCACTGGGGCCTGGTCAGCGGCAAGAGCCAGACCATCTACCCGTGGGAATCCTGGCAGAAACCGTTTGATTCCGAACCCGAAGTGTGGTTTCATGACGTCTTCCGGCCGGACGGGACGCCCTTCTCCGCTGAAGAGGCAGCGCTGATCCGGTCGCTCAACGCCACGCCGTAACGCCGGTTGACACGACTCCGGAGCACGGCGCGGCCAGGTCCCGGAGAACGACGATGCACCGCATACACCATCGGGCGGCGCGGCTCCTGCTCGGACTTGCCCTGATTGCCCTGGCGTCCCCGCGGGATATCGCCGCGGCGGAATCACGCCCCAACATCCTTCTCATCATGTCCGACGATATGGGCTATTCCGACGCGGGATGTTACGGCGGCGAAATCGCCACGCCGAACCTCGACAGTCTTGCGGAGGGCGGTCTGCGCTTCGCCCAGTTCTACTCCACCGGACGCTGCTGGCCGTCGCGCGCCGCCGCGCTCACCGGCTACTACGCCCAGCAGGTGCGGCGGGATGTTTTCGACGAGGAGCGCCTCGGCGCGCGGCCCGCGTGGGCGCCGCTGCTGCCCGTTTTCCTCCGCGACGCCGGCTACCGCAATTATCACTCGGGCAAATGGCACATCGACGGCGAACCGCTCGACAACGGCTTCGACCGGTCGTACCTCGTCCAGGATCAGGACCGCTTCTTCTCGCCCACGAAGCACTTTCTTGACGGAGAAGCCCAGCCCCAGCCCGCGCCCGACAGCGGCTACTACGCCACCATCGCCATCGCCGATCACGCCGTGGGCGTTTTGCGGGACCATGCGCGCGATCACGCCGGCGCGCCCTTCTTCCACTACCTCGCCTTCACGGCGCCGCATTTCCCGCTCCATGCGCTGCGGGAGGATATCGACCGCTACCGCATGAGCTACCTCGAAGGCTGGGACGCCATCCGCCGGACGCGGTGGGAACGCCAACGCGAAATGAAGCTGCTGGACACACCGCTCTCCGCGTTGGATCCCGAGATCCTCCCTGGATACAACCTGTCCGAGGCCGATCTCGCATCCCGCATCGGCGTCGGCGAAGCGGGACGGGCTGTCGCCTGGGATACGTTGTCCGAGGCGCAGAAGCGGTTCCAGGCCGAAAAGATGGCGATCCACGCCGCGATGATCGATCGGATGGACCGCGAAATTGGCCGCATTCTCGACCAGATCAAGGCCATGGACGCCTTCGAAAACACCCTCATCCTCTTCGTGTCCGACAATGGCGCGAGCGCGGAGCAAATCATCCGGGGCGACGAACACGATCCCGCCGCACCGCCGGGATCCGCCGCGTCCTACCTCTGCCTGGGGCCGGGCTTCTCGAGCGCAGCGAACACGCCCTTCCGCCTGCACAAATCGTGGACCCATGAAGGCGGCATCACTTCACCACTGATCGTGCACTGGCCGCGCGGGTTGCAAGCCCGCGGCGAAATCCGCCAGCAGGTGGGACACTTCATCGACATCCTGCCCACCCTGCTCGAACTGAGCGGCGCGCCCCGGCCCGAAATCGCCGGCGCTCCCGCGTTGCCCGGACGCAGCCTCGTTTCGAGCTTCACGGAAGACCAGGCGGTTGATCGGCCCTTCCTCTGGTGGCGCCATGTCGGCCACTCCGCCCTCCGCCAGGGCGATTGGAAGATCGTCAAGCGCAACGAGGAATCCACCTGGTCGCTCCACAACCTCCGGACGGATCGCGGCGAAATGATTGACCTGGCCGCCGAAGAACCGGAGATCGCCGCCCGCCTCGAAGGGCTATGGGAGGAGGCTGCGGCGACATTCCGGAAGGAGGCGGCGGGGGAGTAGTCAGCGCGTTCGGTCGTCCAAGGATAGCCCCGCGCGAATATCCGCCAAGGTTACCATAAGCAACATCGGCTCGCTTGGACTTGGCGTGAAACCAAGTGTGATGTAGAATTCACGCACCGCGTCGGATATGGCATGTACAACAATTCCACGAATCCCGATTAGATGGGCCGCCTGCGCTATGCGATTCACGGCGTCACGTAACAGCGCGCGTCCCAAACCCTGACCCTGCCACTCCGCATCGACCGCCAAACGAGCGAGTACGGCTACCGGAATCGGGTCCGGCATATTGCGGCGAAAGCGGCCTGGCGCCGCGGCGGCCGCCACCACGCCCGAAGCGAGGGCGTAATACGCGACAACACGGTTTCCGTGACATACAACATAGGTGCGAGTGGCGCCGCTTGCCTGATTGGCCCGTGAGCGGCGCGTGAGCCAGGCATCCAGCGAAGGCTCGCCGGACTGAAAGCTCTCAATGGCGTGGTGCGCCTCCAGGAGTTCTGGTGGCGAAAGACCCATCATTTTTCCCAGGGTGGCTTGGAGTGGAGGGTCTTGAGGAGGCGCTCGTTCGGGCGTGGGGGCGCATCAAGCAGCGCCACGAAGGCTTTGTATCCTTCGGGGTCGAGCAAGAATACCGTCCGTTCCTTCAACGCCTCCTCGGCGGCATGGCGGGCGGCATCCAGCACAAAGTCCGTTCGATTTTTTCCGGATAGTTCGGCGGCCTGATCGATCAAGCCCCGCAGTTCCGGCGAGATCCGAAGATTCAAGGTGCTTCTCTTGGTCTTTTCTTGACGCGGCGCGGCCATATGGCATACTCCTTTTCTGGCATCCAGCATACCGTAATGACATTGTCATTGCAAGGTCTCGCGAATCCTTGTGCAATCCGCTCAGGTTGCCCCACCGGAGAACGGCACGCTTCAAGAGTCTCAACTGCGAATCCCCAGAACGCTCCAGAAACGCAAAAACGCGCCCGCGGATTGGCGATCCGCAGGCGCGTTCTCGTTTGCCTTTACGCCGTCCTACTTCAATCGCTCCAGCATTTTATCCGCCATTGCGCGGATCGCATCCGTGGCCGCTTTTTCTTTCAGCAACTCCATGGATTTCCGGGCGCGCGCCTTGCCGTCTTCGCCGTGGTTCCCGACGCCTTCCGCCACCTTGAGCAGCGCCATAGACGCCTCCCGCTGCACCTCGGGATCGTCCAGCTGCGACTCCAACATGTCCAGCGCCGGGCCGGAATGGACATTCCCATACGCCGAGAGGATCATCCACTTCTCCTCTTTCGTGCGCGCCAGCTCCATGGCCTGCGCCATCATGGCGTTTTTCGGATCGTGCTCCGGGTGGTTTTCGGCCAGGCGCGTGTAGCCGCGCAGGCCGGCATCGTGGCGCGCCGGATCTTCGGACTTCGCCAGGTCCAGCAGCGCCGGGGCCGCATCCTGCGATGGCCAGGTCGCCAGAACCTGAAGCGCCGCCTTTTGCATGGCCGCGTCCCCCGAATCCAACAGTTTCAGCACCGGCTGGAGGGCCTCGGTTCCGCCGATACGCCCGAGCGCGTCAACCAGGGCAATTTGCACCGGGTCTGGCGCGTGCTCAATACTCGCCAGCACAATCGGAAGCGCCTCCTCGCGGCCCCCGGCGGCGATACCGCCCAGCGCGCGCGACGCCAAGGCGAATTCCTCTGTATCCAGGCCCGCGTTCATCCGCTCGATAAGCGGCGGAAGCTCCGCCACCGTGCCCTGCTGCTGCAAGACCCGAAGGGCCGCCAGGCGCACTGCCCCGTCGCCGTCGTTCAAGTGCTTTCGGGCCTGGTTCACCGCCTGCGGCGCAATGCGCACCGCAAGCAATTCAAGGAGTTGCGCGCGAATCGCGGGGGCGACATCCGGCATCGTCTGCACGATGCGATTGTCCACCGCCGGCCCGCGAAGCCGGATCAGGCTGCTCCGCGCGGCGGAAGAAAGCGCCCCGCCTTCCAGCAGGCCCGCCAGCAACGGGACATCCTCGCCGCCGCCCAGCGAACCCAGCGCCGTAACCGCGGCGGTCCGCACCTCGGCGCTGTCGCTGCCCACCAGCGGGAGCACGCCCTCGCGGGCGGACTTGTCCCCGCGCCGGGTCAGGCCTTCGAGCAGCATCACCTGGGCGTCCGCCGGGAGTTGCGGCAGCGCGGCCACATACTTCGCCGTGGCCGGTTTGCCTTTGGTGTCGGCGACCACCTCGCGCGCCAGATTGCGGAAGAGCGGATCGCGGCCCTGAAGGGCCTTCACCACCCGCTCGGGCGTCTTGTTCGGGGCGGCCTGCGCCAGCCCGTAGAACGCGCCGGCGCGCACGAACTCCGGATTCTCCTTCTTCCGCAGCGCCTGGAAGATCGCCAGAGCCTCCTTGCGCTTCTTTTCCGCGGCCAATTGCTGGCCCGCCGCGAGCAGGCCTTCCGCCACGTCCAGGCGATTCGCGCCCGTCTGGTGCACCGCCATCAACGCCTCAACGGCCGGTGCGGATGCAATCCGGCCAAGCGCCGCCGCGGCCGCCCGCGCCACATTGGCGTTCGCATGCCCGAGCAACGGCTGGATGGCCGCCACGCCCTCCGCGTCGCGCCGTGCCCCAAGCGAAGCGAGCAGTCCCGGCAATACTTCCTCGGGCACGCCCTCAAGCGCCCCACGGAGCGCGGCGCCCGCTTCCGGAAAGGGCATGTCTTCCAGCGCGTAGCGCGCCAGGTGCGATTCCTTCAGATCGTGAAGGCCCTTCGCAATCGCCGGGACCGACGCCGCCGTCCCGACCTGGCGCAGCCCGCGGTAGGCGTTCATACGCGCGGTGTACTCCGTTTCCGTCTCCAGGGCCGCCAGTAGCGCGGCTTCATCATAGGGCGCATTTTCCTGCGCAAACGCCGGCCCGGCGGCGATCAGCAGCAGCGCCACCGCAAACAGGCCCGAAATCAGTCGTACATTCAACATGGTCGTCTCTTTCTGCCGCCGCTCCGATCGGATCGGATGCGGCGCGGGAATTACAGGTACCAGGGTTCGCGGTAGGCACGGGAAATCAAACGGTTCGCTTCCGGATCGTCCGGGCAGGTCTCCGTGATCGGATCCCACTTCACCGGGCGGCCCAGCCGCTTCACCATGTTCGCCACGTGGCACGCCGAGATGCTGCGGTGCGCCGTCTCCGCGTCCGAAACGCACTGAACCCGCGAATAGACACTATCGAGAAACGCGCGGACGTGATTCTCGGGCGGGTAGCCGCCTTCAAAGCCACGGTTGCCCAGGAGGGATTTCGGATGGGCCTCGATTTCGCCGGAGTCGCCGGTTTCCACCCAGCCCTCGTCGCCCTCAAAGCGCACGGGGCACGATCCGAAGCGCAGGCCGTTCCGGATGATGAGCTTTGTACCGCTTTCGTAGCGGCCCACCCAGCGCTCGCCTTCCTTCCAGAACTCCACCGGGCCGGTGTGGTCGGAACTGTTCGCCCACTGGCACAAATCCACCGTGTGGCTGCCCCATTCGGTGATGGAGGCGCCGCTCCAGTCGACGTGATCGCTCCAGAAGCCGCGGGTCGGGTATTCGTGGTTGTAGGGGCGCCAGAGTGACGGCCCAAGCCACATGTCCCAGTCGAAAACCTCGCGCGCGGGTTCCGGTTCCTCTGGAAGCACCGTGTCCTTGAGGATTTTCATGCCCGGCGCTTCTTCGGCGTGGAGCTCCGTCAGGTTGCCCAGCTTGCCGCTGCGCGCGAGTTCGCAGGCGAACTGGAAATTCCCGATGCTGCGCCGCTGCGTGCCGCACTGGTAGATGCGTCCCAGGCGCTTCATCGTATCGGCGACCGCGCGCGACTCCGAAATCGTCACGCTCATCGGCTTCTCGCAAAACATGTCCTTGCCGGCGCGCGCCGCTTCGAGCGAGATGCCCGAATGCCAGTTGTCGCCAGTGGCGATAAGCACCACGTCGATATCCTCGCGGGCGAGCAGTTCGCGGAAATCAATGTACTCCGCGCAGGCCTCATTCTTGTAATACTGGTTCACCTGCGCCGCCGCCTGCGCGCGCCGGTCCGCATAACAATCGCACACCGCCAGCACCTGCGTGTCCGGCTGTTCGAGAAACGCCTGCATTACGCGGCGCCCGCGCCCGCCGACGCCGATCACGCCGACACCCAGCCGGTTGCCGGCGGCGGACTTCGCATGCGCCGCGCGAACGAGGATGTTGGGCGCGATGGCCAGCCCGCCCAGGGCGGCGGTACGGCGGATGAAATCGCGGCGAGAGAAATGGGGAGGGGAAATGGGAAGTTTCATGGGGCGCCTCCTTAGCGCGTCAAGCCGCGCAGGGCGTGTGCGCCGGGCATCCCCATCGGGGCGATGTCCGGGCGTTCGCCCCCGCGCGAACTTAACCGGAAACCATCGTCAGGCAATCGGCCGGAAAAGGCCGCTGTCGAACCATCGCCATTGTACATTCTGGAGGCCGGAATATAAAGAAACCGGCGGCGGCTTTCCGCTTGATTTCAAGACGCCCAGCAGCGAAGAATGATGTCCTGGAAATCGCCATGAAGCCCCTCCAACCCCACGAAATTCGCGGCAACTGGGCCACCCTGCTCCTCGCCTGGAACGGGGACGACACCCTGGATCTTCCGCGCGTCGCCCGCGAAATCGACGCGCTGATCGCGTTTCGCGTCAGCGGCGTGTATAGCTGCGGCACGGCGGGGGAGTTCCATACCCTTACCGAAAGTGAATTCGACGCCGTCAGCGCGCTGCTCGCCGAAAAATGCGAGGCCGGGGGAATCCCGTTTCAGCTTGGCGCCAGCCACATGAGCGCGCAACTCTCGCTCGGGCGCGCGCGGCGCGCAGCCGCCCTCCAACCCGGCGCAATTCAGGTCATCCTCCCGGATTGGTGCCCGCTCACCGACGAGGAGGCCATCGCATTCCTCCGCCGCGTCGCAGAGGCCACGGACCCGGTCCCGCTGGTGCTCTACAATCCGCCGCACGCCAAGCGCGTGCTGGAGCCCGCCGAATTCGCCCCGCTTTCGCGGGAGGTCCCCGCGCTCGCCGGGATCAAGACCGCCGCCGGGGACGCCGTGTGGTACGCCGCCATGCGATCGCATATCCGGCACCTGAGCGTATTCGTCCCGGGCCACCGGCTCGCCACGGGCATTCGCGAGGGCGCGCACGGAGCCTACTCCAACGCCGCCTGCCTGCACCCCGGGGCGGCCCAGCGCTGGTACGAATGCATGTTGAAGGATATCGACGCCGCCCTCGAACTCGAATCGCGCCTCGGCGCGTTCATGGCCGAGCACATTGTCCCCTTCATCACGCGAGACGGCTACTGCCCCGCCGCCTGCGATCGCCTGCTCGCGCAAATCGGCAACTGGGCGGACGTGGGGGCGCGGATGCGCTGGCCCTACCGCGCCATACCCGTACAAGAGGCCAAGCGGCTGCGTCCAATCGCCCGCGATCTCGTGCCGGAATTCGTATCTGAGCCAACGTGAAGCGGCAATTCGGTCCCCGCTTCATTGACTTCCGGCGGGTGGGGCCGCTATGATCAGGGCGTCGCGGGCGCGGTAATGCGCGGTCCGGTTCGTGGCGCACCCTAAGCATCCCCACACCAACGGGTTGCACTCAAAATACACCCACAGGAATCTACCTTCCATGAAGTTTACCATTATCGGTGGCGGCAGTTCCTATACCCCCGAGCTCCTCGACGGCCTCTTTTCCCGTCTCGACGCCATCCCCGTCAAAGAAGTCTGGATGATGGATCTGGACAACGATCGCCTCCAGATCAACGCGGGCTTCGCGCGCCGGATGGCGGAGAAGCACGGCAACCCCTTTACCGTGCATACCACCACGGACATGCGCGAAGCGGTTGCGGGCGCGAAGTATGTGATCACGCAGATCCGCGTGGGGCAGATGCAGGCCCGCATCGAGGACGAACGCCTGGGCCTGCGGCACAACATCGTGGGCCAGGAAACCACCGGCGTGGGCGGCTTCGCCTGCGCGCTTCGGACGATTCCCCGGATTCTGGACGTCGCCCACGCGATGGAAGAGCTGGCGCCGGACGGCTACCTCCTCAACTTCACGAATCCCGCCGGTATCGTGACAGAAGCCGTGCTCAAGCACAGCACGATCAAGAGCGTCGGCCTGTGCAATGTGCCCATCGGCATGATCATGGAGACGATAAAGTATTTCGGGGGCGAAGTCGCCGATATCGAGCTGGATTACGTGGGCCTGAACCACCTGAGCTGGGTGCGCCAGTTCAAGCGCAAAGGCGAGGACGTCACGGCCGGGATATTGGAGAAGTTCTTCGAGAATGCCCGCTCCGAATGGGAACACGAGATCACGCGGAACAACATGATCGCCGCGATGAGCAGCCTGGGCATGTTCTGCAACTACTATCTCCAGTATTTCTACTCGACGGACACCGTGCTGGAGACGATCAAGGCGAAGCCGAAGACGCGCGGGGAGGAGGTGCTGGAGATTGAGGCGGCCCTCTTCAAGAAGTACGCCGACCCGAACCTGAACGAGAAGCCCGAGGAACTGGGCAAGCGCGGCGGCGCGCACTACTCGACCGCGGCGTTTTACCTCATCGACGGCATCGAGAACGACCGCCAGAACCGCCAGATCGTGTGCTGCCGCAACAACGGCGCGATTCCGACCTTTGACGACGACGTGTCGGTGGAGGTCAGCGCGATCATCGGCAAGGACGGCGCGAAAGCAATCCCCCAGAGCGCGCCGGAGCCGCCGATCCGCGGGCTGATGCAGCATGTGAAGGCGTACGAGACGATGACGGTGCAGGCGGCGGTGACGGGCGATCGCGAGGCGGCGTTCCAGGCGCTGCTGCTGAATCCGCTGACGCCCAACGCCACCGGCTGCCGCGCGCTGCTCGACGACCTGCTGGAGGTCAACAAGCCGCACCTCCAGGGCACGTTCTTCTAACGCTTTACGCTTTACGCCTTACGCCCAAAGCCCAAAGCCTAAAGCCTAATTCTCGGAGTTTCTGCATGACCCAAGCCATTTGCGAGACGTCGTTGCCGGGCCGGGCGCCGGATTCCCGGGGCAAGGTGCGCGATCTCTACGATCTCGGCGATCGCCTGCTCCTGGTGGCGACGGACCGGATTTCGGCGTTCGACTGGGTCAACCCGGTGGGCATTCCGGACAAAGGCAAGATTCTCACCCAAATCTCCCTGTTCTGGTTTGAACAGCTGGACGGAATCGTCAGGAATCACCTGATTTCGGCCGATCTCAAGGATTTTCCCCCGGAATTTCAGGCCCACCCGGAAATGTTTGACGGCCGTTCGATGTTGGTTAAGAAGTGTGCGATGTTTCCGGTGGAATTCGTGATCCGCGGCTACCTGGCGGGCAGCGGCCTGAAGGAGTACCAGGAACGCGGGACAGTCTGCGATATTCCCCTGCCGCCGGGGCTGGTGGAGTCGAGCAAGCTGGAGACGCCGATTTACACGCCCGCGACCAAGTCGAACGATGGCCACGACATCAACATCAGCCCGGAAAAAGCCGGCGAGATCATTGGCGCGGAATGGAACACGAAGGCCTCGGACGCGGCCCTGCGCGCGTATGAGCGGGGCCGGGACGTGGCGGCGGAGCGCGGCATCATTCTTTGCGACACGAAATTCGAGTTTGGCGTGCTGGACGGCGATCTGATTCTCGCCGACGAGGCGCTTACGCCGGACTCGTCACGATTCTGGCCCGCCGCGACCTACCAGCCCGGCGTCGGCCAGCCGAGCTTTGACAAGCAGTTTGTTCGCGACTACCTGTCGAGCACCGGGTGGGACAAGAACTCCCCGCAGCCGCCGCTTCCGGACGACGTGGTGGTGAAGACGCGGGAAAAATACTTCGAAGCCTACCACCTGCTGACCGGGAAAAAGGACCTCTGAGCGCATGAACGCTGACCGGCTCGCCGCCCTGATCGAAAACCCGCCCCCGCAATACCACCCCAAACCCGCCGGCTGGGAACGGGACGACCAGGTCCAGGACGAGTGCGGCGTGTTCGGCGTGTTCGGGCATGCGGAAGCCGCGCGCCTGATCTACCTCGGCCTCTACGCCCTCCAGCACCGCGGCCAGGAAGGCGCCGGGATCGTCTGCTCGAAGGACGGCGCCCTCACCGCGCACCGCGGCGTCGGCCTCGTTTCCGATGTCTTCAAGCCCCATAAGCTCGCGCGCGTTAAGGGCACCCACGGCATCGGCCATGTCCGCTATTCCACATTCGGCAGCAACAACCTCCACAACGTCCAACCCCTCGTCGTAAGCTACGCACGCGGCTCCATGGCCGTCGCCCACAACGGAAACCTCGTCAATGCCGGCCAGCTCCGCGACACCCTCGAGGACATCGGCGCCATCTTCCAATCCACCACGGACAGCGAGGTAATCATCCACCATGTCTCCCGGTCGCGCGGGGAGACGTTTACCGACTGCGTCATCGAAGCCCTTAGCGAGGTTATCGGCGCCTACTCCGTCCTCGTCATGAACGGCGAGGAAATCGTCGCCGCGCGCGACCCGCACGGCTTCCGCCCCCTCTGGCTCGGCCGCCTCGACGGCGCCTACGTCCTCGCCAGCGAAACCTGCGCCCTCGACCTCATCGACGCGGTCCGCGTCCGCGAAATCGCGCCCGGCGAAGTCGTCACCATCAACCGCGACGGCATCCAAAGCCAATTCCCCTTCCCGCCGGTCACGCCGAAGCAGTGCATCTTCGAGTACATCTACGTCTCCCGGCCCGACAGCGATATCTTCGGCGCCAGCGTCGACGAAGTCCGCAAGAACATGGGCCGCGAACTCGCCCGCACCGCACCCGTCGAAGCCGACCTCGTCATGGCGGTGCCCGACTCCTCCAACCCCGCCGCCCTCGGCTACGCCCACGAATCCAGCATCCCCTTCGACATGGGCATCATCCGCAACCACTACGTCGGCCGCACCTTCATCGAACCCGAGCAGGGCATCCGCGATTTCGGCGTCCGCATCAAGCTCAACCCCTCCCGCAGCGCCATCGAAGGCAAGCGCATCGTCCTCGTCGACGACAGCATCGTCCGCGGCACCACCGCCAAGAAGATCATCAAAATGCTCCGCAACCACGGCGCAAAGGAAATCCACTTCCGCATCTCATCGCCGCCCATCATCAATTCCTGCCACTACGGCATCGACACCCCCAACCCCAGCAAACTCATCGCCTACAACTTCTCCGTCGAAGAAATCCGCCAATACCTCGGCGTCGACTCCCTCGCCTTTCTCCCCATCGACGCCCTCGTCCGCGCCACCGGCGGCGACCCCGAATGCTTCTGCCTCGGCTGCTTCAACAACCAATACCCCACCCTCATCCCCGGCGACTTCCAGCTCAAAGTCCCCGTCGGCCGCCACGTCGACCACAGCACGGAAGTCGTTTAGGCCCGAGGCTGGAGCCTTTAGGCTGTAGGCTGTCCGCAGAAGGCGGATTGCCCGTGCACCCTTCTCGGTGTGCCACGGTCAAGCGCGGCGGCAACACCGTCGGATAGCTTGCCCGTGCCGCCTCACGAAGAAACGCCCCGTCCGCCGCAGGCGGATCGCCCGTGCCCCCGCATCCCCCCAAAAACCTCCCGGTGTGCCACGGTCAAGCGCGGCGGCAACGCCGCCGGATAGCTTGCCCGTGTCCCCTCTCTTCCCCACGTGCGCGGGGGCCCTCCGTTCGGATTCGCGAATCCAGATCCCTCCCCCTTTCACCCCATCATCGTTTCAGATTCCGGAACGATAGACGCCTTTTTTCCGATCATTCCTTCAGGTGTTGGTCAAAAAAAACAAAAATGCGCTGGACCATCTCCGGTTCGCGGGCGATACCCATGCCGTGTTTGCCGCCCTGCACGGCGATGAGTTCGGCGGGGGATCCGGCGGCTATGAGGGCGTCGGCGAAGCGGGTGGATTGTTCGAGTTCCACGCGGCGATCGTCGGTGCCGTGGATGAGCAGCATGGGGGGGAGGCCGGGGCGGACGTAGGCGGCGGGGGAGGCGCGGCGCGCGGGTTCGGGGAGGTCGATGGGGGTTCCGCCGAGGAAGCGGATGACGACCTCGTCGTTTTCGAGGCCGAAGCTGAAGGAGAGGGGCTGGCGGAGGTCCATGGGGCCGCAGACGGGCACGGCGGCCTGGATGGCGCTGGAATGTTCGGTCAGGCCGCTGGCGCCGTCGAATTCCGCGGCGTCGGCGGTGACGGCAAGCATGGCGGAGAGGTGCCCGCCGGCGGAGGCGCCGATCGCGCCGATGTGGTCGGGGTCGATGCGGTAGGCGCTGGCGTTGGCGCGGAGCCAGCGGATGGCGAGGCGGGCGTCTTCGACGGCGGCGGGGAATTTGGCTTCGTCCGAGAGGCGGTAGGCGATGGAAACGCCGGCGTAGCCGCGGTCGGCGAGGGCCTTGAGAAGGTTGAAGGTGGATTGGCCGCCCTTGCCGCCGGTGTACCAGCCGCCGCCGTGGATGTGGACGACGGCGGGGCGGGGATCGGCGGCGGGGTCGGCGGGATAGAGAATGTCGAGAATCTGCGCGGGGGACTGGGCGCCATAGGGCACGTCGGTATCGAAGTTGAGGCCGGTTCCCTCGAGATCGGGGCTCTCCTGGGCGGCGGCGGGAAGGAGGGCGAGGAGGAGCAGTGCGGCGCGGGTGTGGCGCAGGAGTGTGCGGGTCGTGGCTGGATGCATGGTTCGGGGTCTCCGGTATTGCGGCGCGCCATCGGCTGCCCGGGGGATAGGGTAGCGCACGGGGCGGGGGCCAGGGCAATCGCACTTAAACTCGACCTTGGTATATGGGCGTAAGCTTGAATTGATTTGGAACCTTGAATCAACGATAGTGCGCGTTTTGGAGCGCCGGCATCTGTGCCGGCAAGGTCGGGGATTCGCCGCAGGCGAAATGCCAGCGCTCCAACACGCGCCCTTCTTAACATCGAAGGTGGTTCATGTGGCACGCGGCCCGAGTTGGAAGTTTAAATGTGATTGCCCTGGGGCGGGGGGAATGCCGTTTTTTGCGCCGCGCCCCTTCGTGGTAAAGTACGGGTTCGGGCGGCGTGCCGCTGGAGGACGCAATCGCGATGGCCATCGAGTTCAAATGTGTATGCGGGAAGGCATTCCGGGTGGAGGACCACCTGGCGGGGCAGCGGGGGACGTGCCCGCAATGCAAGATGCCGATCACGGTGCCGGGGGAGCCGCCGCGTGCGGCGGATGAGGGTCCGTCGGGCCCGCGTTTCGCGCCGGAGCAGTTGATGGCGTATTTCCAGCAGCACCAGTCGTCGAATATCTTTTTGCTGCACCCGCACATCCCCGAGGGGCGCGCGGCGTCGGTGCGGGCCTTTTTCGGGATCGATCCGGCCGATCCGCTGCTGGGGGTGTTTCATCCGGGGCTGCTGGTGGCGGGGGAGGAGACCCTGGCGCTGACCGGGCATGGGCTGTATGTGAAAAAGGCGGACCTGACGAAGGGCTTCGGATCGTACGAGTCGCTGCTGGAGGGGAGCATCCACCTGGAGGGAACGCGCGACCTGGTGATTCAGGCGGTGAAGCCCGAGCGCTACCGCTACCGGGTGCTCGTGCCGCCCGGGATTGCGGAGTACCTCTCGCGGATCCTTCGCGGGCTCCAGCTCGTGCTGAATGGCCGCGACCCCGCGCCGATCTTCGCGGGGCAGTCGGCGGCGAACGTGTTGCAGGAGCTCCGCGCCGAGCGCCAGGGGCTGCTGCCCACCGCAAGCATGCAGGGCAGTGGCAGCGGGGGCGGCGAGAAGCGGGGCCTTCTCGGGGGCATCCTGAAAAAGCGCTGAGCCCGGCCTATCCGCCCGACCGCGCCAGCACGCAAAACTGGTACGGCGCAAGTTCGAGGTGTTTCGCCGCGAGGATCGTGCGCCCAGTGAGCAGGTCGGCCATCGACTTGCGCATCCCGAGCTGGCGCAGGCGCTTCGCGTCGATGAGCTGGGTCTCCGCGCTGAAATTCGCAAATACGAGAGACGTGTGGTTCTCGTGGACGCGGAAGTAGGCGAAGACCCTGTCGTTGCCGGGGTCGAAGATGTCGGTGTCGGCGCGGGTGAACGCGGGGTTCTGGTGGCGCAGGGTGATTAGGCGCGCAATGCCGTTGTACACCCGCCCGGGGATGCTCTCGATATCCCAGCGGCTTTCCGCCTTTTTCCAGTCAAAGGGCGATCGGTGCAGCCAGCGGCTGTCCTCCGATTTGTCCGGGTCCTCGAGGAAGCTGTAGTCATTGAGCGAGGCGATTTCGTCGCCCAGGTAGATCAGCGGTACGCCGCCGATCGTCATGATGACGCCGTGCAACAGCAGGACGCGCTTGATCGCCAGGTCGATGGCGGTCTCGTCGTTCTCTTCGATGGCTTTTTCCAGGCCGCACAGCGAGGCGCAGGTGCCCGAGACGCGGGCCTGGCCGGTGTCCGGGTCCTCCTGAAACTTGGACCCGCGCGCGAAGCTCTCCTCAAAGCTGCCCGTGTAGAAATCGGTAAGGAAGCGGCGGTGATCGGCGGGGTTAATGCCCGCCTGCTCCACATCGTCGTCGCCGAAGCCCCAGCCGATGTCGTCGTGACAGCGGACGTAGTTCACCCAGGCGCAGCCGTCGTCAATCTGGAAGCGGTGGCGCATGGCGCGGCGGAGGATGCGGCAATCCTGCGTGGCCAGGGCCTCCCAGAGCAGGGCCATCAGCTGGGGGTTGTACGACAGCTCGCACTTGTCGAGGCTGATGTACTTCCGGACCTCGTCGGGGTGGACGATGGCTTCGGACTTGAACACCATGGCCGGCGCGGCAATGTCCTTGAGCGCATTGAAGGCCTGCACAAGCCGGTGCGCCCCTTCGAGGTTCTGGCAGCCGGTGCCGATTTCCTTCCACGTAAACGCAATGGCGTCCAGGCGCAGGGCCTCGACGCCGCGGTTGGCGAGGAAGAGCATCTCCTCCATCATCCCGCGGAACACCTCGGGGTTTTCGTAATTCAGGTCCCACTGAAAGTTGTAAAACGAGGTCCACACCCATTTCCGGATCGGGTTGCGGTAGCTGAAGCACCCGGGGAACTCGTCCGGAAACACCGTCGCAATGCTCTTCTCGTACGCGTCCGGCATCGTCCGGTCGGGATACATGCGGTAGTAGGCCTGGTAGTCTTCGTCGCCGGCCAGGGCGCGTTTGGCCCACTGGTGCTCGTCGGAGGTGTGGTTGAAGACGAAGTCCAGCACAAGCGAAATCCCGCGCTGACGCAACTCCGAGGCCAGGTGCTCGATATCGTCCATCGTGCCCAGATCCGGGCTCACTTCCCGGTAGCTGCTCACCGCGTAGCCGCCGTCGTTGTCGCCCACCGGCGTCTTGAAGACCGGCATGAGGTGCAGGTAGGTGATGCCCAGGTCCGCCAGGTACGGGATGCGCCGGATGAGCCCCTTGAGATCCTCCGCGAAGAGATCCACGTAGCACATCGCGCCCACGACGCGGTGGGACTGGTACCAGTGCGGGTCGTGCTCGCGCAGGGCGTCGAGCGCCTTCAACTGGGGCGCCCGCTCGATCCAGTAGCGTGTGGCGGCGGCCAGAATCGCCTCCACGTGGTAGAAAAAGTCGTATTCCCGCCCGTAGAGGTAATGGAGGCTGCGAAAAAGGCGATCAAAGTTCCGGCGGAGCCGATCCTCGTAGCCCGCCCAGGCGTCCGGGTCGATCTGCGACTCAAACTGCGCCTGCAACCGGGGCAGGATCCGTTCCAACGTGGCGGTTACCCGCCGCCGCATAATCCGTTCTTCTTCCGCTGGCGGTGTGGTCATGCGCCGTTCCTGGCTGGTTGCGCCCCGTACTGCCAATGCCCGCCCGAGGCCATTGGGGGATTCTATCGGATGCCTTCCCGCAGCTTCAAGGCGTGACGGATTCCCAGCGCCGGGAATAAGGACGGAATTTGACATGTTCATCCTATTGTGTGCGGGAAGAGCGGGTTTGGTTCGCTTTTCATACTTTGAGCACCTTTCCGCATGGCTGGGTGGGCCTGGCCCACGGTGAGGTCGCGACCGCTCGCGGCGGCGCGCAAGACAGAAGGGGTTGCCATGCGACGTATTTCTGTAGTGGCGGTAGACGACGATGAAGTTGATTTGGAGGCCTTGCGGCGGACTCTGGCGGCCTGCGACGAGTACTGCGTCGAGTTCAACGGATACCGGAGTTGGGAGCAGGCGCAAGATGCCCTGACTGATCGCGCGGTAGACGTCATTTTTCTCGATTTCTTCCTGGGCAACATCACGGGCACCCGCCTGCTGAAGGAGCTTCGGGAGCGGGGCGATCTCCGGCCCGTGATTATGCTGACCGGAAACGGCAACGAGGGGACGGCCAAGGAGAGCATCCGTCTGGGGGCGTCCGACTACCTCTCCAAGAGCAAGCTTACGCCGGAGGTGCTGGTCCGGGCGATAGAATCGGCCCACCGGGAGTACAAGCTGCGGATGGAAAACGCCTACCTCGAGCAGGAACTGCGCGCCTCCCGGCACCTGGAAGCCATCGGCACGCTGGCCGGGGGTGTGGCGCACGATTTCAACAATTTTCTCGCGGGGATCCTGTCGAGCGCGGAACTGGCGCAGCTCCACGCCACCAATCCCGTCGTCCGCCGGGAGCTGGAGCGGATCATCGGCATTGTGGACGGCGCCTCGAAGGTCATCCGGCAGCTGCTCCAGTTCAACAAGTTCTACGCGGGCGACGGGGAACTCGGATCGGTGGATGTGCACGAGGTGGCCCGATCCACCTTCGCCATCCTGGAGCACTCGCGCCCAAAGGGCATCGCCCTGAAGCTGGACAGCGACAGGGACCAGCCGGCGCACGTGATCGGTTCGGCGGCAAAGATGCACCAGATCCTGTTGAATCTCTGCGTGAACGCGATCGAGGCCATGGAGACCGAGGGGAACCTGCATGTCTCCGTCCGCTGCATCGGCGGCGAGGACGAGCGCGCGGGCGACCTGATTGGGTTGCCGCCGGATCCGTTGGTCGCGATCTATATCGCCGATACGGGCCCGGGCATTCCCGAAGACATCCGGGCCCGGATGTTCGACCCCTTTTTCAGCACCAAGGCCGCCGGCGCCAAGAAAGGCACCGGGCTGGGCCTGGCCACCGTGTGGGAGTGCGTCCACGGTATGGGGGGTTCGATCCGCGTTCGCTCGGAGCTGAACCAGGGCACGGAATTCCAGGTCTTCCTGCCCGCAAGCGCCGCCTCGCCGCCGCCCGCACCCGCCCAATCGGCGCCCGGCGCGTCAATCCGCGGCTCGGAAACCATCCTGCTGGTCGACGACGAGGCGGAGATTCGCGTCACGACGGCGGAGTTGCTGCGCCGCCTCGGCTACACCGTGCACTGCCTGGGTAGCGGCGGGGAAGTGATCGCGGCGCTCGAACAGCAGACCGCGAAGTACGATATCCTCGTGCTGGACATCTCCATGCCGGGCATGGACGGCCGGGAGACGCTGCGGCGCCTCCGCGAGTCGGGCTACACCGTCCCCGTGCTCATGGCCACGGGGCATTCCGCCGAGGCGGAAGGCGGGCTTGTCCGGCAACTGGGCGCCACGGGGGTGATCCAGAAGCCGTTCGCGGTGCAGCGCCTCGCCGGTTGCATCCGCGCCGCGCTCGACACCCCGCAATCCAGGGAGGACCCCGGCGCATGAAGGACCCCGTACACCTCCTTCTCGTGGAGGACGATGACATCGACGCCATGGCCGTAAAACGCGCGTTGCGGGAATACCGCGTCGCGAATCCCCTGACCCTGGCCCGCGACGGACTGGAGGCCTTGGAGTTCCTTCGCGGCAACGGCAAGCGCAAAGCCATTCCGCGGCCGAATCTGGTCCTGCTGGACATCAACATGCCCCGGATGAACGGGCTGGAGTTCCTGCAGGCGTTGCGGGACGATCCGGACCTCTCCGACACGGTCGTGTTCGTCTTGACCACCTCCAGCCGGGAAGAGGACGTTACGGCGGCCTACCGGAAGAACATCGCGGGGTACATGACCAAGCAAAACGCGGGAAAAGACTTCCTGAGCCTGTTCAACATGCTTTCCGAATACTGGCGCATCGTGATTTTCCCGCCCTGAACCGCCATGAAATGCACGATTACTTGCGTTCATTCACGGTTCAAACTCACTGCTTGCGCCCTCCAGGACGACCCTGTACGGCTAGCCGTCAGTTTCCGCAATCTCTTGCGCCCAGGAAATCAATAACCATATGGTGCGAAAGTATTTACGAAGCGAAGACTCCAATGAGAATTTCCGGGCCGTTCCGCAAATTTCATGGTCGAAATTCTTTTCTTGCCCACGGATTACACCGATGACACGGATTGCAGCGACACTCAAACCAAACGAGAAGAAGCAGCCCGCCGCCCGATCAACTCGGCGCCAGATAATCCGAACAGGCTGCGTCGAAAATCGCACGCAGCCGCCGCCACGCATGAACGACCGGAACTATTCTCTATCCGTGTCATCCGTGTCATCCGTGGTCACAACTCCTGATCGCGGCCAGCCGCGGCCCCGGCGCATTCGTGTGCATTGGTGTTCATTCGTGGTTAAGAATGCGCTCTCTGCGTTCTCTGCGGTTAAAGCTATTCTCTGTTTTTCTTCGTGCCCTTCGCGGTGATCATTTCTTTGGTTGCGGCCAGAGGCGGCCGCCCTGCGTTCACTCGCGGTCCTTACCCCTCAATGCGCACCCATCGGCTGCGCCTTCGACGAAATCCGGTTCGTCGCTGATCCTTCCGTTGCAATATACCGGAGAATCGCGGTATTCTTATGGGTGGTGGCGCTTATCCCGCAATACCCACCTGCGAGGTACAGACGGATGTCAATAATAACGGCCGTTATCCTGGGGCTCGTCGGCGCTCTGGAAGTTTCCGGCGAACCGGTAGCCATTGTCGTGGCCTATCCCGGCATGCAAGACATATCACTGAGCCCCGAGGACGTGATGATCTACTCCGAGGATCTTCCCCGAGTGGAGACCATTGTGGATGCCCCGGTTGTGTATTCGCAGCGCACGATGTCGGAGATGGTGGCGGCGAATGTGCCCGAACCCCCGCCGGAGAGTAAGCCGACCCTCCCCAACGAGAGCCGGCAGAAGAAGCGGCTGGATCACACGCCCCCGTTCAACGGAACCGTCACGGGCGACGTAACCATCATCAAGAGCGGGGCGAACGAGCGCATCATCCTGATCACCAATCTGAAGGGCGACGGCGTCATGCAGGTGCTGGTCAAGGGCGGCACCGCCAAATCGGCGCGGGGGGGCGAGGCCAAACCCGTGGTCGACACCCCGCGCATCGTCGTGCGGAACACCAAGGCCACCACCAACATCGACCTCGGGCGGGCCGCTACGGTGAAGTCGGCGGGGGCGATGGCGGCCAGCCAGCGCGCCTCCATGGAGACCCACTTCCAGGGAAAACTGCCCGCCAATCTGCGGGTCGTCGCGGAGCCCATCACGGTCGAGTAGCGCAAGGCGTTTCGGGAAAAAATTTTGCCCTTGTGCCCCTGGACGTGGATCCCGCGTTTTTTCCACAACCCGTAGTGTTGTTCCCCGCCGCCGCCCATTCACGCCGGAGATCCGGCCATTGACCAATCCCCGTTTATCTGCTAAACTCAAGCGGTTCAACTGGATACAACCATGAGGCCGGCGGGCGGTTATGGGACTTGATCCGACACAGCTTGTAAAGAATCAACCGGCGCGCCCGGCCTCGCCCGAGATCCTGGTCGTCGGTGGCGGCAAGGGGGGCGTCGGTAAAACCTGCTTCTCGGTGAATACCGCGGTCGAGATCGCGCGGCGGGGCTGGCGCGTGGTGCTGATGGACGCCGACCTGAGCTGTTCCAACATCGAGTCCGTACTCGGATTTCGCTCGCCCCGGCGGCTGGACGACTTCTTCCACCAAACCGGCCCCAAGTCGCTGCAGGACATTGTCTGCGACACGAATTACCCGAATCTCCGGCTGATTCCAGGCACGAGCGGGCTGATGGACGCCGCAAACCCGCGTTTTCGCGAGAAGGTGGCCCTCATTCGGGAAATGCGCAAGCTCGACGCCGACGTGGTTATTGTGGACCTGGACGCCGGCGCACACCTGAACACGCTCGATTTTTTCCTGATGACCCACACAAACGGGGTGCTCGTTATTACGCCGGAGCGAACCAGTATCGACAACGCGTTCAAGTTCCTCCGGGCGGCCCTATTTCGGCGTATTGAGCGCTTCTACCAGAGCGCGGACGTCGGGATGCTGCTGAAACGCAATGAAACCTTGAACGATTTTCTGGTGTCCATCCGGCGGGCCGATTGCTTCGAAGCGGCCCTGAAAGAGCAATTGTGCAAGGAGCTGATGGCCCTCGCGCAGTCGTTTAAGCCGAAGATCGTGGTGAGCAAGGCGAACAATGCGTACGAGGCCCGCATGGCGGCGCACATTCTCTCGAAGTATACGCGGCAGCACCTGGCGATTGAACCGGACAACCTGGGCTTCGTGTACTTTGATAACTACGTTTCGGAAGCGATAAACTCAGGCAAGCCGTTTGTGGCTGCGGACCCGAAACGTAAGATATCCGGTTGCATCGCGGACATGGCGAGCCGTCTGGGCTACTTCTAGTCCCGGTCGCGACAGGCGCAAGACCGCCGTACGGTTTGCGCGTTTCCCCGTTCACACCTCGCCGAAGGCATGTTCAACGCGCTCCGGACACGCGTGAAGAACCCATCAGGAAACCCTGAACCATGGCGCAAGACCAGTCAAGCAAGACCGATCCGGGCCACCTCGAATTGGATTTCGATCGCGACGCGGACTTTGAAAAGATGAACAACGCCGGGCGGAAGGGCCTTCTGGGCCGCTTCAATTCCCGGTTCAACGACAAGCTTCAGACAAGCCGCGGCCCCGACCGGCAGCGGGATGTGGTTGCGGAAACCGCGGCGATGCCCGAGGCGAAAGCCGACGACCTCGCCATGCGAAGGGCCAGAACGGTGAGTGCACAACGAATGATTATCCCCGAGGGCGTCCTGATTGAGGGCTCCCTCACCAGCGGATCGGATACTGACATCGGGGGCCGCATCGAAGGGAATATAACGGTCGAAGGCCGCCTTCAACTTGGGCCGAGCGCCCTGATCTCCGGCAATGTCCGGGCCGTCTCCTGCAAGGTCGAAGGCCTGGTGGAAGGCAAAGTGGAATGCTCCGAAGACTTGGAACTGGGCCCAACGGGACGCCTGAACGCCGATGTCGTGGCGGGCAAGCGAATATTCCTCGCCGGCCAGGTGTACGGTAACGTGACTACCCCGGGCGTGTTGCGCCTGGCCACCACGTCGAGGGTTGAAGGCGATGTGAAAACCCGCAGCATCCTGATGGAAGAGGGCGCCGTGCTGAACGGCCAGTGCGCGATGCGCGCGCCCGCCCAGCAGCAGCCCCCGCAGCAACAACCTCAACAACAGGGGCAGCAGCAGGGCCAGAACTCCCAGGAAAACCGAAAGAAGAAGTAACGACCGATGATTTTAGACATGCCAAGCCTGCTAGTTTTTGGTGTCACCCTGATCCTGTCCCTTTGGGCCCAGGCGAAGGTGAAATGGGCCTATGCCCGCAATGCGCAGATCGCAACCCGGCGCGGGATGACCGGCGCCGAACTCGCCCGCTGGATGATGCGCCAGGAAAACATTGACGATGTGGGCCTGGAGCCGATCGGCGGCGAACTGACGGACCACTACGACCCGCAGGCGAAAGTGGTGCGCCTTTCCCAGGGCGTCTATAACAGCCAGAGCATCGCCGCGCTGGGCATCGCCGCCCACGAGGTGGGACACGTGATCCAGCACGCCCACGGTTACGCCCCCATGCAGCTGCGCTCGTTTGTGTATCCCGTGGCGAATATCGGATCGAAACTCGCCATGCCCCTGATTCTCGCGGGTCTGTTTATTGCCCAGATGCCGTATCTGCTCTGGGCCGGCGTCTACCTTTTCGCCGCGTCCACCGCCTTCACCGTGGTCACCCTGCCGGTGGAGTTCAATGCCAGCAGCCGCGCGCTTCGCGCCCTCCAGCAGGGGGGCATGATGGACGAAGACGAACTCCGCGGGGCAAAGCAAGTCCTCGATGCGGCCGCCCTCACCTATGTCGCGGCGGCGGTTTCGTCGATCCTGTGGCTGCTCTACTACATCGCCATCGCGCGCGGGCGGGAGTAACCTCCTGCATGGCGTTTGGCCCGGCAGCCCGGCACACATCCCGCTTCTACCTCTACGTGGCGCTGGCGGCCTTTGCCGCCAGTGCCGCGCTGTGTTGGCCCGCCACCGCCGCCGATGATTTTGTATTGCGCATGGTGGGGCGCGCCGAGGGTGTGGGCTTCACCGCGCGCCACGCCGCGCTTCAGGCCGCGCGCCAGGAAGTCATCTGGGAGATCCTCAAGTCCAAGATTGCTTCCGGCGATCTGCGCCCCTACCGCGTCATGGTGCGGAACGCCGACGCCTACATTAAGCGGACCGATGAGCTGCATGTGGACACCGCCGGCGGCCACACGCGCGTGGAAATCGACGCCTACGTGGATATCCACGCCCTCGAACAGGACCTCGCCGCCACCGCCAAACCGCGCCTCGCCACGCCGCCGGCGGTGGCCTGCCTGATCGCGGAGCAGGACGAACACGGCATGCTCTCCATCGCGCCCGACAACATCGCGGAGCGGCGGCTGGTCGAAGGGCTCGAAAAGCTGGAGCTGAAGGCGCACGGACACCAGGACACCGCCGTGAAATTCAAAATGCCGGACCTGCACGAAGCCGTGACCGGGAACCTGATCGCCGCGGCGGCCTACGCCCGGGAGTCCCTCGCCGACGCCGTGGTGCTGGGCGTGGTCACCGTTAGTCGCGAGGCGGATCAAGACAAGACCGGCACCGCGCGGACCGTGGCCAGCCTGGAAGCGCGGGTTTTTCGCGGCAGCGATGGAGACCTGCTCGAGGTCTTCGCGCGCTCCGCCGCCATCACCGGCAACGACGCTGACGCTTGCCGCGAGGAGGCGATAGGCGATGCCGTAACGAAGATAGTCGGGAATGTCACCGTCGCCACGGTGCTTTCGGTGCTGAGCTCGCAAAAGCGCGACGAGGTCCTGATCACGCTATCGAATCCCGGGACCCGCGATCGGATGGCGCTCCTGATGGGTTTGATGAGCCAGGACCCCGCCGTGCACTCCATAGAGGAAGCCTACTTCTCCGAGCGCTCCGCGCGCATACGCGTGGGCTACGACGGGCCCATGAGCCGCCTCGTGGATCTAATCGCCGACAAGCTGTACGACGGCTGGCTCCTCGAAGTGCAGGAAGTCATCGGGCGGGAGATGAATCTCCTCATGCGCCCCCTCGCCGAGGGAGAGTAAAAGCCCCGAATCCCCATCCAGGCGGATTGCACTTCCCGCCACGGCGCATCCCCGGCCTGCCCGAGTTCCTACCCCCGTTCGCGCGGCGCGGTATCGATCAATGCATGCTGGCCGGGCGATTCCAACGAACCCGCTTCGCGAAGCGCTTCGAGCGCTTCCGGCTCAACATAGACCTCGTTCCAGTAGCGGAGTGCTTCGCCCCGGGTTATCAGCGGCAAGCGGACCGGCTCCCCAAGCAGGAAGTGGTTGATCGCTGCTTCCACATCGTTGTAGCCGTAATGGGCCCGGATCGGCGCGGTTCCGGAGAAGCGCGGGTTGATTTCAAAACAGACGGGCCCGCGGTTGGTCTGGCGCAGCTGGACGTTGCAGGGCCCCAGCGGCTTCAGCGCCGCGACAATTGACTCGGCGGCGGCCCGGATATCGGGAAAATCACCCAGCGTTGCGCGGAAGGTGGTGCCCGCGACCAAGTCCCGCCGCATGCAACAGCTCGGGGCGAGCACGCCATCCCGATCGGCGAAACAGGCGACGGTGTATTCTTGCTCCGGGCTGCCGGCATACGCCTGAATCAGGTAACCGGGTTTCCGGCGGATGTAATCGAGGTCGGCGGCGTCCTGCACGGCGAAAAAACCGCGCGCTCCGCCGCCCCGACGCGGTTTGGCCACCAGGGGAAACCCGCAACGGGCCGCAAGCGCGTCCACCGAGCCGGGATCGTCGGTTATGGCGCTCTCCGGCCCCTCAGAACCGCGCGCCGCGAGCCACTGCGCGGTTTTCCACTTGTCGTCGCAGGTCTCCATGACCTCCCAGTCGCTCACGAGGCAGCATGCGCCGGTTTCGGCCTCGATCCGGCCCCGGTGTTGCGCGAGCGCCATCAGGACCGGCTCCGCGCCGGACAGAATGAGCTGAACTCCTTCGTGGCGACAGCAATCGATCAGCCAGGGGAGGAACTCGGGCTCGTGCGCCCAGGGAGAGACGCGGGCACGGTCCACCCAGAAGAGCCCGGCATGATCGGCGCGGATATCCGCCCCGACTACGCGGCAGGCGCGACGGGCGCGCGCAAGGGCCTTGAGAATGCCCTGGCTCACATTGCCGCCAACGGCCAGGACGAGCACCGTCAGCGGCGCGCCCGGGGTCACTCCAGTTCCTCCTGAATGACGTAGTAGGGCCGGGCCTGCACCTCGATATAAATACGGCTGATGTACTCGCACATGAGACCCGTGGCCACGAGCTGGCATCCGGAGAGGAAGAAGAACACGGCGACCACCGTGCCCATCTGGTTGATATCGCCCTGCGTGACCCGCACATACGCAACCCAGAGGCTCATGAGGAACCCAATACCGGCGAGGAACCAGCCGAAAAGCCCGATGGCCTGAAGCGGCGCGGCGGTGACACTCGTGATCAGGTCGAAGGCCGTCCGGATGAGTTTAATTGGCCCGTATTTACTCTGGCCGTGCGGGCGGCCGGCATGGGAAACGTCGATCTCAGTCACGCGCCCGCCCAGCATCGCCGCATCCGCCGGAAGATAGCGGCAGCGATGCGTCAGGGTCAGCATGCGGTCCACGAGTTCGCGGCGAAAGGCCTTGATGGCGCAGCCGTGGTCGCTCAGGGGCACCCGGGTCACGGCGCTGATGTAGCGGTTCAGCCAGCGCGACGGAGCCGTCCGAAAGAAGCTGTCCTGGCGGGTGGCGCGCCGCCCGCTGACCATGTCGTACCCTTGCTCCAGCTTCTCCACCAGGCGGGGGATATCCTCCGGCGGGTTTTGCAGGTCCGCGTCCAACATGACAACAAAGCGCCCGCGCGCCCGCGAAAATCCCGCGTAGAGCGCGGGGCTCTGGCCGAAATTGCGCACCAGAACCACCACCCGGATCCGCGGATCCCGGGCCCGGTGCGCCCGCAACAGCTCCCGGCTGCCATCCGTACTCCCATCGTCCACAGCGACAACTTCCCAAGCCATCCCCGTCGCGTCCAGGGTGGTGGTAAGGCGCTCAAAGAGCGAATCCAGGGCCGCCTGCTCATTGTAGATGGGCAGGACGACAGACAACGTGGGGGAGTCGCTGGACATGGAAGTTCCTGTGTTCCGTGGGGGTCGATCAGATCACAGGATAGTATAGAGACGAGAAGGGAAACAAACGTTGACAGTTGACAGTTGACAGTTGGCAAGTCCAGCCACTGTCAACTGCCGTCCACTCCGTCCACTCTGTCCACTCTGTCCACTCTGTCCACTCTGTCCACTCTGTCCACTCTGTCCACTCTGTCCACTCCGTCCACTCCGTCCACTCCGTCCACTCCGTCCACTCCGTCCACTCCGTCCACTCCGTCCACTCCGTCCACTCTGTCCACTCTGTCCACTCTGTCCACTCCAGCCTCCAGCCTAAAGCCTAAAGCCTCCTTGACGCCTGGAGGGCGCAGGCCCAGCCGATCAGGAAGGCCACGCCGCCAATGGGGGTGATGGCCCCAAGCCATCGCTGGCCGGTGACGGCGAGGAGGTAGAGGCTTCCGGAAAACACGAGGATACCGGCTATCCAGTTCCAGGCGGCGCGGGGAAACCAGGGACTATCCCAGAGATTCGCGGGCGCGAGGCTGCACGCGAGCAGCGCAAGGCCGTGATAAAACTGGTAGCGCACACCAACCTCGAAGATTACCAGCAGGTCGGGTTCCAGGCGCGCCTTCAGGCCGTGGGACGCGAACGCGCCCAGGGCCACGGCGGTCCCACAGGCGATGCACGCCGCCTGGAAGTGAAAACGGGCGTTGGGGGCCATACCGGGTCTCCGTTACTGCGGGTGCGCGATCAAAACCGTCGCGAATGGGGGCTCTCTGGACGGGAAAACGCGGCCGTGGGACCCCACGGCCGCGTGAATACAGTGGGAATGGCCCGCGATCCGCGGGCGGGTGGGAATCAGTTGCCCTGGTAGGGGCTGATGGTGGAGCCGCAGGTGTCCACATGCGGATTCGTATTGTAGACATCCGGCGAAACCGACGGCCCCTTGCGGCTGCATACCTGCTTGAAGGCCTCGGTGAGGTTGTTGGCGATATCAATCGCCGTCATGCGCTCGATGTGGCGTCGCTCCAGCACATGCACCGGCGCGCCATCCTTGAAAAGCGCAATACACGGGGACGAGGGCGCTATTCCGTCCATATAGCCGCGCGCGCGCGCAACCGCGTCCTGATCCATCCCGGCGAACACCGTGACGAGTTCATCGGGGATAACGTCGCCCTGAAGCGCCAGGGTCACGCCCGGGCGTGCGCCGCCAGCGGCACAGCCGCACACGGAATTCACGACACAGAGCATCGTGCCACTTTCCCGGGTGAAAACTTCGTCAACAGCTTCGGGGGTGGTCAGCGGGCGCACGCCCACATTGGCCAGTTCTTCCCACATGGGGCGGACCTGATCGGGATCATACAGGGGTGGCATCGTCTGAACTCCTTATGTCGAACCACGAATGGGTGAGGCAACGTACCGGCTCGCTGCTGGGTGGCTATCTTATCAGAAGAACGCGCATCACTTCACGGGTCGGGGGATTACTTTTCCCACCGCAAGCCTGTTAGACTAACACCGGCCAAGGCCGATTCTATTCCTTCAAGCCTCAATGCGAACTGGAGGGCGTTCGACCGCCCATGCTTAGACCAACCATCGCCATCGCCGAATCGCGGCCTGGAGCGCGGGCCAGCCTGAGTGGCGCCGTCCGAAGACAGTTCACCGATGTCCGCCTGGACGCCATTCCGGATCTGCCCGCCCTCGAGGCGCGATTGCGCAAGGTCCCGCCGGATTGCCTCATCGTTGACGCGGGCGGTGAAATCGGAAAGCTCGGGCCACCCATCGGCCGCAAACTCCGGAAAACAGCCCCCGACTGCCCCGCATTGTGGGTCTTTCCGCGCGGAACGGACCTGCGGCCCTGGATGCCCGTGCTCCGGGCGGGTCCCGGCGATTTTCTGGTTCGCCCGTTTTCCGCCGATCAGCTGGCCGCGCGCATTCGTTTCTGCCTGGCCTCCGGCGGCCACGCCGAGCTACAGCGCGCGAACCGCGTGCTCGCCGGGCTCGTCGAAGCGCGCAGCCACGATCTCTACGAGAGCGACGAGCGCTTCCGGCTGCTGTTCAACTCGTGCAGCGACGGCATCTTCACCGTTGTGCTGCCCGAGGCGGCCGACGAAGAGCGCATCGTCGAGGTCAACCTGCAAATGTGCCACGCCCTGAGCTACCCGCGCGAAGAGTTCCTCGCGATGCTCCCGAAGGATCTGCTGGAGCCGGCGCAGGTAAACTATGTGATGGCGCGCTTGCGCAACCTGGGCACGCAGAAGCTACTCTACCTCGAGACCATTCTGGTCACGCGGGACGGCAAGAAGCTACCGGTGGCGATGACGGCCCGGCACTTCTCGTTCAAGCGGCAGCCCTACATTCTGTTCGTGGTGCGGTTCCGCGCCCGCCCGCGCCATGGCGACAACGCCCCGGGCGGCCTCGACCACGGCTACGGCGCCTTCGCGGCGCAAACGGGCCAGATCATGTACGAGTACAATCTCCGCGCGCAGACCATCCGGCTGACCGGCGCCACCCGGCAGATCACCGGCCATTCGCGCGAGGAGCTCGAATCCCTCGACCGGGAGACCCGCCAGGCCCTGATTCACGAAGATGACCGCCGGGAGGTGTTGCGACGTCTGAATGAAGCGGTTCGGGAGCTGGGCGAATACCAGCTTCAATACCGTGTCCGGCATTCGGAGAATGCGTACCGGCATGTGGAGGATCACGGCATCGTCCTGCCCGACGAGACCGGCGCGCCGTATCGCATGCTCGGCTGCATGCGCGACATCACCGACCGGGTTCGCGCGGAGCAGGAAGAGCGCCTGATCGAGCAGGAGATCCAGCATTCCAAGCGCCTGGAGAGCCTCGGCGTCCTCGCGGGCGGCATCGCGCATGACTTCAACAATATTCTCGCCGCAATTATCGGACTCACGGACATGTCAATCCGCGAACTGGATGGTCCGCCGGATGTGCTGGAAGACCTGGAGGAGTCGCTCCGGGCCGCCCACCGGGCGAAGGATTTGGTCAAGCAGATTCTGGCCTTCAGCCGCCAGACCGGAGAAGAACGCTCGCCGGTCCACCTGCACGTCGTAGTGCGAGAGGCCCTGGGCCTGCTCCGGGCATCCATCCCGCCGGCAATCCACATCATCGACAGCATCGATGTCCACTCCGGCATGGTTCTGGCCAACCCGACGCAGATGCACCAGGTCGTGATGAATTATTGCACGAACGGCATCCAGGCCATGTCCGAAAAGGGGGGCACGCTGGAGGTGCGCCTGGAGGATGTCGAAGTCACGCGCCGTTTCGCGGCCACCCACCCGAAGCTCCACCCCGGACCCTACGTCAAGCTGACCGTGGCCGACAAGGGGCACGGCATCGATCCCGGCAATATCAAACGCATATTCGATCCCTTCTACACCACCAAAGGCCCCGGCGAGGGTACGGGCATGGGGCTCGCCATGGTCTATGGCATCGTGGCGGATCACGGCGGCGCGGTCCTCGTGGAAAGCGTGGTCGGGCAGGGAACCGAGTTTCAGACCTATTTGCCGCGCACGCCCGCCGAGGAGCACCCGCTGCCGGGCGCGCGGGCCGTGGAGGCGCCCGGCCGGGAATCCCTGCTGGTCGTTGACGACGAGCACGCGGTCCGCCGGTTCTGCCAGCGATGCCTGACCCCGCTCGGATACAAGGTGCAAACCCGGAGCAACCCGCGCAACGCGCTCGCGGATTTCAAACGTGATCCGCGCGCTTTCGACCTCGTCATCGCCGACCAGCACATGCCCGAAATGTCGGGAGACGCCCTCGCGCGCCGCATGCGCAAGTTGCGGCCCGATATCCCCATCATCCTCTTCACGGGGTTCAGCAATGAAGTGAGCGAAGGCATCGCGCGGGACGCGGGGATCGCGGAAATCGTCTCCAAGCCCGTGGTCTCCGCGCAGCTCACGGGCGCCGTCCGCCGCGTGCTTGACGCAGCATACGGCCCGCGGCCGGCCCAGCACGAGGAGGCGGCGAAATGAGGTTGGCCGGTCCCCTGTATGCCGTCATGGCGTCGCTGGCAGTTACCGCCCTCTCGTGCCAGCCCGCCCCGCGGACCCCGCCCGTTGCGCCCGTGGAAACAGCCGCGCCGCCCGTCGCCGGCCCGGATCCGCCTGCCGCGCCGGAAGGAGAAACATCCATCCAGGTGGAAGTCCAGGGCGCGGTTGTGGACCCGGATTCCTATTCGTTTCCGCGCGGCGCCCGCCTTCAGGACGCGCTGGACGCCGCCGGCGGGCCGTCGCCCCACGCGGAGCTGCGCGATCTCAATATCGCCGCCCGATTGATTGACGGGAGCGTATTGACGGTGCCATACCAGGCGCGGGGAGAAAGCCCGACGCCGGGCGCGGCCGACCTGAACGTGCCGGCCTACACGCGATCGCGCGGCCAGTATGGCGCGGCAATCGCCGGTGACGCCGGGGAAGGCGCGGCCTCCGCCGCGCGTATCAACCTGAACCGCGCCACCCAGTCGGAACTCGAAACGCTTCCGGGCGTCGGCCCGAAGACCGCCGAGAAAATCCTGCGCTTCCGCGCGCTCCAGCCCTTTTCGAGCGTGGACGACCTGCGCTATGTCCAGGGTATCGGAGACAAGCGGCTGGAAACGCTCCGTCCCCTGGTCACCGTGGATTAACGCCCGCGCACCCCTTCGGCGGGCGGCAGGGCCACCCCGCAAACAAAGCGCGCCCCCGCCAGCACAACCCGGCGGGGGCGCGATATCCTGCCAATTCAAAACGCCGTCAGCGGCCGAGTTTCATAAGGTTCCCGCGTCCGCTGCCGGTCTTGTCGGTACCGTAATCCGCGCGGTCTCCGATGTAGCCGCGCTGGGCGCGCTTGACGCGGCTCTCGCCCGGATCCTTCGCCGCGCGGGAGGCTGCCGCCTTGGACCGCTCGTCGCGTATCTCACGGGCTTCCGCCTTGCGCAGGCCGACCTTGCGATCACCCTCGTAGGGGTAGTAATCCACAAACTTCTGGGCGGGGAAAAAGTACCAGCTGAATACGAAATCCGAACTGTTCCGCGTAAAAAAATCATCCTCGATGTGGCTGTTCAACGCCCCGAGAGACTTGTAGCTCTCGCGCGTGGGCGCGGGGGCAAAGACGCCGCCACGGTAGAGGCTCTCGCCCAGTTCCACGGTTCCGCGCCGCAAGCCGCGGAGCCCCTGCACGCTGCCAGCATAGGGAACGTGCATGTTACCTTCAACAAACTGGTCGCCGGTGTGGTACACGAGGGACTTCACCCCGCGATAGAGCCACTTATACGGGCGGAGGGCCGGTTCCTCATTGTTTCCGAACTGGCCCTGATAGGCCGGCTCCACCGCAAACCCGGCGGGGGCGCCCAGCACGGCGGCCACTAGCGCAATAGCAACGAGAAGTCTCATGGTTTTCCTTCCTTGATGGTCATCCCCAATGTCCATTTGTACACCATGGGGCTATGGTACCCCATGCGGGCGTCAAAAGCAATCGTTTTTCACAGAATCTGTTAACTGAATAGCCGGGCATCCCGTTCAGTTGTTTCCGGTGAATCCCACGAAGTTCTTGCGGCCATTTCCCGTGAAGTAATCGAAAAAGCTGACCAGCCCGTGAAACTTCGCCTTGACGTCCGGCCACGAGTTGATATTCCGCAGCATCCGCCACATCTGAGAGGGCCGCAGGTAGAACTCGCGGAGGCCCTGATCCACCAACTCGTCGATCTGCTCCCGGGGCAGGGTGGCCAGGTTGATCGTGGGGGCCTGCTCGTAGTCGTCGGTCACCCAGTCGCGCCAGTCCCGGGGGATGAGCGCCCCTTCCTGGCGCGCCCACTCGTAGTAGCTGGTGCCCGGGTACGCAACCACGCCGGTGAATTGCGCGGTGTCGATCTTGAGCTCCTTGGACATCTGTATGGTCTTCAGGGCTGTCTCGCGGGTCTCTTCGGGACCGCCGATCATGAAACAGCCGTGGATGCGCAGCTTCGCCTTGGCCGCATTCTCCGCGAACGTGTACATCTGGTCGACCGTGGTGCCTTTTTTTACATTGTTCAGGATCTTCTGGTCGCCGAACTCGAAACCCACGCAGAGCATGCGGCAGCCGGAACGCTTCATGAGGCGCAGGGTCTCCAGATCGTTCAGGTCGACCCGGGCGTTGGCGCTCCACGAGAGTTTCAGGTCGCGCCGGATGATCTCCTCACACAGGGCGATGAGGCGATCGCGCGCGATACGCATGGTCAGGGTGTCGTCTTCAAACATCACCTCCTTCAGGCCGGGAATGATGCGCTTGTTGTATTCCATTTCGTCCACCACCCGCTCCACACTGTGCGTGCGGTAGCGGTGGCCATTCATGACCTGGGGGATCTGGCAATAGGAGCAGCGGTAGCGGCAGCCGCGACCGGTGATCGCCGTCACGAAGGGAAAAAGCTTCGCCCCATCCTTGTAGTCGTGCATGTCGAGGTGATGCCAGGCGGGGAAGGGGAGTTCGTCGAGATTCTCGATGTAGGGCATGTCCGGGTTTTCGCGATACGCCGCGCCATCGAGCCAGGAGACTCCGCGGCACTCGGAAATAGACGCGCCGTTCGCCAGGTCCCGCAGGATGTAGTCGAATTCGTGGCGGGCGACCGCGTCCACGGCCCCATCCGCCGCGCGCAGGGTGGATTCGGGCTCGGCGGATACATGCGGCCCAACCAGAACGTGCATACCGCCAACGGCTTCCTTGCACAGGCGCGCGGACTCGATATCCGCGTAGATCGACGGGGTGGTGGCCTGATAAACCGTCATGTCCGGCCTGAACGTCTTCAGATGCTGCTCGATAACCTCCGGCGTCGGCATATTCTTCGCCTGGCTGTCGAGAAAGAGCACTTCGTGCCCCGCCTGCTCCAGCACCGCCGCGGCGGTCGCCAGGTAGTCCGGATGGCGCTGCACGCGACCGCGCGACCGCGCAAACCAGCGCGCGGACTTCGTGAAGTCTTTTCCAAACATGGGATTTAAGACGGCGACCCGCATGCGTCTATGCTCCTTGCGCCCGTTACCGGAACTCACACCTGCCCGTTCAAAGCAACACGCGCCGGGCGGATAGTATTTCCACGGGGCGCGATTTCAGGCCCGGCGCCCACCGGGTCATCGCAGTATAGCAGAAGCCCCGCGAGAGCTTGCACCCCCGCAATCAGGGCAGTCGCATTTAGACCCAATCGCGGCAATTGGGCGTGAACTCGAGTTGACCTGGAGTCTTGAATCAATGCAAGTGAGCGTGTTGGAGCGCCCTCTTTGACGTTTCAGGTGATTCATTATGGCGCTCGGCTCGGACAGGAAATGTAGTAGAACTTTAGCGGAATGAAGTCGGCCTGATTCGCCTGCGGCACAAATCCGCGCTGCGGCGAAAGTGCCGACCAATGGGAACGCGGGTCGAAGATGCGCCGTGATGGACGGCCCGCCCGCTCCGCGCCGAAGGCGCGAATCTGATAAGCTGCGGGAGTCCGGGTACTATCGTCTTCCCGATCAAATGTGCCGATATTGGAAACACGCCAGGCGCCTCCGGTGGCAGCCGCCTGCACACCCCAACGACCGACATCATTCTCTATCCGTGTCATCAGCGCAATCCGTGGGCACGATTCCTTATCACCGCCGGCGGCTGCTCCCGATGCATTCGTGTGCATTGGTGTTCATTCGTGGTTAAGAATGCGCTCTCGATCATCCACCCGATCCATCTGCGTACCAGAAATCACCCTATGCGCTCTCTGCGTTCTCTGCGTTCAAAACGTTGTCTCCATTTCTCTTCGTGAGCTTTCTCTTCGTGCTCTTCGTACTACTTTCCGTCAACTTCTTGTTTTTTCTGCAGGTTCTTTCGTTCAAGATCCATATAACCGTTTGTTGTAAAGGCATTTACGAAGCTAAAAATCCAGGGGGAATCTCCGGGCCGTTCCACAAGTTTCGTGGTCGAAATTCTTTTCTTGCCCACGGATTACACCGATGACATGGATTGAAGCGACACCCGAACCAAACGAGAAGAAGCAGCCCGCCACCCGATCAACCCCGCTACAATTCCGATGCTGAACAATCCGATCAGGCCACCTTGGAAACAGCACGCAGCCGCCTGCACACCCCAACGACCGAAATCATTTTCTATTCTCTATCCGTGTCATCAGTGCAATCCGTGGGCACAATTCTTGATCACCGCCCGCGCGGCTGCTCCCGATGCATTCGTGTGCATTGGTGTTCATTCGTGGTTAAGAATGCGCTCTCGATCATCCACCCAATCCATCTGCGTACCAGAAATCACCCTATGCGCTCTCTGCGTTCTCTGCGGTTAAAGCTATTCTCTGTTTTTCTTCGTGG
>JAHBVV010000030.1 GCA_019637335.1 Candidatus Hydrogenedentota bacterium
TCCCCGTCAATCACCTACTTATAGGGATGGGGCGTTGCAGTTTTTGGGGAGGCTGGAGGCTTTAGGCTGGAGGCTTTAGGGCACGGTCAAGCTACCGCGCGGCTGGGGCCGCGCCGCTTGGCCGTGGCACCCGGAGGGGGGGGTAGTTGAGAGTTGAGAGTTGAGAGTTGACAGTTGACGGTTGACGGTTGACAGTTGACGGTTGACAGGGGGCTGGGGGCTGGGGGCAGCTGGGAGGGCAGGGACGGCAGGGGCTGCAAGCGTAGCGGGGGGATGTCGGGGAAAGCGATAGTGGCTTGCTTGCCCAACCCTGCAATTCCCAGTCACGATATGCCATACTTCCACCGAACCCGCCCACATGGGTGTGGGACGCGTTTCTTGGACCGTTTTCATGGGAGAACCCGAAATGAAGAAGACCGTTTTGTCATTGGCATTGGCCCTGGGCCTGGCGATGCCCGCCTTGGCCGCGAGCCAGGTGGAAATCGAACTTCAGGGCAACTTTGAGGGATCGGCGAAGTCGCCCTCGGGCGAGGTGATGCCGCTGGCGGCGCAGATTGTGGCGCTGGGCAGTGGAAAACATGTCGCGAAGATTCTGGTGGGCGACGCCAAGGTCGAAATCGAGGGCCGGAGCCGGGGCAAAATCGAAGACGGTATCATCGATTACAGCGGAACCATCGACCTGGGCAACGACCTCGGCGGCGAATACGCGATCACGGCCACCGTTCAGAACAAGGTGTTCTCGGGCGAGGCGAAGTCCGCCGAAGGCGTGCACACCTTTTCCTTGAACCGGGTCCAGAAGCCCTCCCCCACGCTCGGCCAGGCCCCTCCGGAGGGCGCGGTGGTGCTGATGGACGGCACGAGCATGGACGCGTGGGTGGTCAAGCCGCTGTGGCAGCTCATCGGCGACGGCGCGATGGGCATGCGGCGCGGTTCGATCACCACGAAGGAGGAATTCGGCAGCGCGCATTACCACGTGGAATTCAAGACCCCGTTGATGCCGCGCGAAGAGCCCGGCAGCCAGGGCCGCGGCAACAGCGGCGTCTACGTGATGGGCCGCTACGAGGTGCAGGTGCTCGACAGCTTCACGGACGAGGTGAAGGACAACCGCTGCGGCGGCATCTACCAGAAGGCGGTGCCGCGGGTGAACGCGAGCCTGCCGCCGGAAGAGTGGCAGACCTACGACATTACGATGCGCGCGCCGGAGTTTGACGCGAGCGGCAATAAGACGAAGGACGCCGTCATTACGGTGGTGCACAATGGGATCACGATCCACGACAACGTGGTGCTGCCGAGCGCCACGCCGGGCGGCGTAAGCGGCGAGGAGACCGCGAAGGGCGTGCTGATGCTCCAGGATCACGGCGACGACGTGAATTACCGAAACGTCTGGGTCAATCCACTCGACTAACGCATTCGAAGCGGGCCGCGCCAGCGCTGGCGGCGCGGCCCGCCTTTTTTCCCTGTCCGCCCGGCCAGCGCCCGCCCGGAGTTTCGCATGACGACCCGCACCCCCGCGAATACGCCGCCCGACCCGCACCCGCGCCTTTCCGTGGTCATTCCGGCGTATAACGAGGCCATGCGCATTGAGGCGACGCTGGTTCACCTCCAACGCTATCTGGATAAGCAGGATTATTCGTCTGAAATAATCGTGGTGGACGATGGCAGCACGGACGCCACCTTCGGCATCGTGCGGAACATGCGCACGCCGAGCCGGATCCCCGTCCGGATCCATCAGCTGCCGGAGAACCGGGGCAAAGGCGCGGCGGTGAAGGCCGGGATGGCCGGCCTGGCGCGGGGCGCGGTCCGGCTGTTCTACGACGCCGACGCCTCGACGCCCATTGAAGAGCTGGAAAAGGTGTGGCCGGCGCTCGAAGCGGGCGCGGATGTCGTGATCGGCTCGCGCGCCCTGCCCGACTCCCGCGTGGAGCTTCACCAGGCGCCCTACCGCGAATTCCTGGGCCGCGTGTTTAACCGGCTCCTGAAGCTGCTCCGCCTGACCGCTTTTCTCGATACGCAATGCGGATTCAAGGCCTTCACGGCGGAGGCGGCGGAGCAGGTGTTCCCCCGCCAGACCCTCGAGGGTTTCAGTTTCGATGTGGAGCTGTTGTTTATCGCCGCCCGCGCCGGACTGGACATCCGCGAGGTTCCCGTGCGCTGGATCAACAGCCCGGCCTCCCGCGTCAACCCGGTGACCGACTCAGCCCGTATGTTTCGGGACGTTTTCCTGATACACTACCGGAACTGGCAGGGGCGCTACAGCCAATAGAAGGATGCCAATGCCCGACACGATTACCATCACGCTGTCCGAACAAACGGTCCACGTGCCCGCCGGGATGACCCTGCACGATCTGCGCGAGGAGCACAAGCCCGGCGCGGACGTAGTCATTCTCAACGGGGCGCCGGCCGCGGAGGATAGCGTCCTGCGGGAGGGCGACGCGGTCGTGTTCATCCGCCGCGGCGAGGTTCCCCGCAAGCAGGAGCTCGAAGCGCTGATGGCGGCGCGGCACACCCCCGGGGTCCACGCGAGATTGAAGGCGGCCTCGGTTGGCATTGCGGGTGTGGGCGGCCTCGGTTCTTCCGTGGCGATCGCGCTCGCGCGGATCGGTATCGGGCGCCTGATCCTGGTCGACTTCGACGTCGTGGAACCGAGTAACCTGAACCGGCAGCAGTTTTTCGTGGATCAGATTGGCCTTCCCAAAGTGGATGCGATGTGCTTCAATCTCCAGCGCATCAATCCCTACGTCGACGTGCGGCCCCACCAGGTCCGGCTCGAGCCGGACAACATCGGCCAGTATTTCGCCGATGTGGATGTGCTGGTGGAAGCTTTCGACCGTGCGGACCAGAAGGCCATGCTCGCCGAGAGCTATGGGCGGCAGTTTCCGGGCAAGCCGCTTGTGGCCGCGAGCGGACTGGCGGGGCATATGCCCGCGAACACCGTCCAGACGCGCCGCATCGGGCGCGCGCTCATCCTCGTGGGCGACGGCGTAACGGCGGCGCAGCCCGGCACCGGGCTCATGGCGCCGCGCGTGGGCATTGCCGCCCACCACCAGGCCAATGCCGTGCTCCGGATCCTCCTGGGGGAAGACCCGGCGGGCTGAGGGGCGCGCCCTACTCCGGCGCGACCGTCTGAATTCCGCTCAGCGCGTCCAGGATCGCCGGCAGCACGGGAAACGTCCCGTAGGGCACAAACGCCACGTGGCCGTCCATGTACGATACGCTGGCGCCGTCATAGGAGGCAACCGAGTGCTTGTGCTTCCAACTCGCAATCTCCACCAGAACCGGGATCGTGGACTGTGCGGTCGCGGAAGCGCCGGGGTTGTTGATATCGGTGATGAGGAAGCGCTCGACCCCTTCGCGGAGGGGCGCAATCGCTTTGGCCAGTCCGGGCACGGCCAGCGATTCCGACCCATCCCCGAGCAGGCCGCCGTCACGCGCTTTCCGAAGCGCATCGAATTCCGCTTCGTTGCTCACGGTATATCCGAGGTAGCCGTAGCTCTCCCCCATCAGGCGCTCCACCTCGGAGAAATCGGATTCGGCATGGCGCCACGCCCGCTCGAGCTCTCTACGGAGCCTCGCCACGTCTGGATGTTGTTCCGACAGGAGCGGTTCCGGATTGACAAACCCAACCGCCCGCAAGGCGCCCAGATCCGGCGCCCACGCGTCCTCGTGCGGGGCCAGGCGCGGCCAACTCGACGACCCGCTCTGGTCCGCGTACATCTTGAACATCAGCGCGAGCTGCTTCATGTTGCCCTGGGTCGAAGCGCGCCGGGCGGATTCTTCGTAACGGCGCCAGATGGGCATAAGCACCGCAATCGCCACGACGGCAACCAGGAACGACGCAAACACAGGTCGAACCCACGGACGCCCGCTCCCGGCAAAAGGCGCGCGCGCGGCCTCGCGGAGCCGCGCCAGGGTACGATCGGCGAGGCCCGGCGGCGCGGCTTCCGGGGGAAGAACGTGGAGTTTGGCCATTCGAGCCCGGGTCTGCTCCAGGGCCTCGCGGCAGGCGGTGCACTCGCGCAAGTGCCTCTGGAGGCGCGCGCGGTGACGCTCGTCTATCGTGTCAAGGAGCAATTCCTCAAAGTGGCTCCGGGCCTGTTCGCAGTGGATTGGTCTGGCCATCACTCTATCGACTCCAGCGCGGCCATGAGCTGGCTCACGGCCTTGTTCATGCGCGATTTCACGGTACCCGCCGGAATACGCAACACCCGCGCTATCTCGGCATACGTAAGGCCCTCCTGATGGGCCATGAGAAAAACCGCGCGGTGTTTTAAACTGAGCGCCCCAAGCGCCTCCCGCATGCGCCGGCCGCGCTCCTCTCCCTCGGCGGCGGCGTCGGGCGCGATTCCCGCCGCCGGGGCCCGCGCGATCGGATCAAGCAACCCATCATCGGCCTCCGGCTGTATCTCGCGTCGCCGCGCACGGTAGCGCAACCGGTCTCTGCAGAGATTCGTCGCAATCCGGTAAAGCCACGGCCTGAACGGCGCGCCGCTCCAGAAGCGATTCCGGTGCAGAAAAACGCGCAGGAAGGCCTCCTGGAACACATCCTCGGCGTCCGCCGCGTTGCCCAGCATGCGGCGGGCGTACTGGAACAGCGGCTGTTCGTACCGGCGCACCAATAGCTCCAGGGCCCCGTCGTCACCGGACTTCACCCGGGCCATGAGGTCCTCGTCCGCTGGGTCGCTCTTTCCTTCCGGCGTATACGTCGAAGCGTCGTCCATGGTTCACCCCCTCCGCCACAACCATGGTAGCGAAAGGGAGCGCGCCGAATCCATGTGCGCGCTTCAAGTGCGGAAAGCCGGTCCACCGAACAGGTTCAACGTTCGTTAGAATACCGTCAGGGGATTGGAATCATTCCGGCGCCGGATGCTACGCTGTCGTTGCGCGCATTCCGCAGCAGGAATGCGCGGACATCACCCGCAGCGCCACCGCCGGAGGGGAGCCGGGGTCGTGCTGTTGTACAATGGCGACGCTGGTCGCGGAAACGCGGGTACGGGCAACGGCCCGGATCGCGTAACACGGCATGCGCGGGGATCAGGGAATGAGCCAGACAAACGAACCAGCCGCCGGCGCCCGGGCGCCCTCCGGACCGAAATTCGAACTCGGGCCGGCGGACGACTACATGGCGATTGTCCTCAGTTGCACGGTCCCCCCGCGCGACCCGGAATTGTTGACGCCGCGCATCCGGAACGAACTGGCGCGGATGGGCGTGGAGCAAGACGAACGCCTGGATGAGGCCGTCCGGCGCTACCGCGAAGCCGTACAGACACTGGGCAATCATCTGGAGGGCGTGGTGTTGCTGGAAGGTACGCCGCCGCTCCCGCCCGTGGACGAGTCGATCCGCTGGAACGGCAATTTTCACGCGAAGGGCTTCCAGGTCGACCCGGAAACCGGGCGGGCGGACTACCGGCGGCGTTTGGCGGACGTTTCGGTGGAGGAAAACCAGCTTCTGGCCGAAGTCCTGCCCGGACAGCTCGGGCAAAACGGCCAGGACGTGTTCGGGCGCGTGGTGCCGCCGCGCCCGCCGCGCCCCGCCCGGATCCGGGAGGGCCGCAACGTGCGGCACAATCCGGCGGAGCGCGCGTACTACGCCGAGACCAGCGGCCGTTTCCGCTTCGTGGCGGGTGTACTCGCCGTGGACGACGTGTTCCGGGTGGAGGGCGATGCCGGTCTCCGTACGGGCAATATCAACCACCCCGGCGCGCTGGTCGTCACGCGCGATATTCAGAGCGGCGCCGAGGTCATCGCCCAGGGGGATATCGACGTGGGCGAGAATATCGAAGACGCCACGGTGGAGTCGGGCGGCAGCGTGACGGTTCAGGGGGGCATTTCCTGCAAGGAACGCGGTTCGATCCGCGCGGCGGGGAACGTGCACGCGCGGTATCTTAGAAATGTGGATATTGAGGCCGGAGGCGATGTCTATGTCGACCGCGAGATCAACCAGTGCACGATTCGCACCCGGGGCGCGGTCATCGTCAAGCAGGGCCGGATCGTTGGCGGTTCGATAATCGCGCTGCGCGGCGTGGAAACGGGCGATCTGGGCAGCGACGCGTGCATTCCGTCCGAGATCGTGGCCGGCAAGGATTATACGAAGGAAAGCGTGCTGGCGGAGAAGCGGGCGGCGTTGGAGAATGCCCGCCAGCTCGTGATGCGGCTGCGCGAAAGCGTTGCGCCCTTGCGCGCGAAGCAGCACGCGCTGACCCCGGAGCTGAAGCTGCGCCTGGCGTCCTTGACCGGGGAATTGCAGAAGCGCGAGACCGTGTTCCAGGATGCCGAGCGCGATTTGAACGACCTGTTGCGGGCGGCGGCGGAAACGGCCAACTACCAGATCTATGTCCACGGCAAGATTTACCCGGACAATCTCGTCCAGGTGGGCGCGCAGATCAAGCGCATTCCGGAGCCGCTGGATGGCCCGTTGCGAATCGGGCTGAAAGATGGCAAACTGGCCTTTTTCCGGCTCAAGGGCAACGAAAGCCTGCAAGGTACGCTGTGACGGGGAGACCATGAAGAAGATCAGCCTGCACAACCAGATTTTCATCGCCATGATCATTGGCCTGCTCGCCGGCTTCGCATTGAATCTCGGGGCATCTCCCAAATCCGCCCTTTTCACGCACAGCGTATGGTGGATGGACCTGATCGGACGGGATCTATTCATCGGCGCCCTTAAAATGATCATCGCGCCGCTCATCCTGGCATCGATTATCACCGGCATCACCACGCTGCCCCGCGCGGAAGCTCTCGGCCAGATCGGCGGCAAGATCGCCCTCTACTACGCCGGCACGACCTGCGTGGCCGTCTTCATCGGCGTCACGCTCATTTCCCTTATCCAGCCGGGGCACACGGCGGCCTCCCGGGAAGTCCGCGCGGGCCGCGAGGCCGAACTCGCGCAATACAGAGCCGAGTTCGCACGAAATTCGGGCCGCGACCCGGTGTCGGAGGAACACCGCGGCGAGTACCTGGCCTTCCTGGCGGAGAAAGACGGGGCCGCGGCCGCCACGGGATCCTTCGGAGCAAGCTACCAGAACATGCGGGCGGCGGAAGACATTGGACCGCTGGACCTGATCCGGATGCAGCTCCTCTCCCCCATGCTGACCAATCCCTTCGAGTCGCTGGCGCGCGCAAACACGCTCGGAATCATCTTTTTCTCGGTACTGATCGGCCTGGCCTGCCTGGTGCTCGGGGAAACCGCCGCGCCGGTCGTGCGGCTCTTTTCGGCGATGAACGACATCATCATGAAAATCACCTTGTGGATCATGGAGTTTTCCCCCCTGGCGATCGGGTGCCTCATGGGATCCACCATGGCGACACTCGGATTCGACGCCCTCCAGAGCCTGGCCTGGTATTCCCTCACCATCGTCCTTGCGCTGGCCCTGCATTCCGTGTTCATTGTGGGTATCGTCTCGTACCTGGCCAGAATACGCCCGGCGTTCTTCCTCCGCGGCATCCGAGACGCGTGGATGGTGGCCTTTTCCACCGCGTCGTCCGCGGCCACGCTCCCCGTGACCATCCAATGCGTGACGAAGGAACTCGAAGTCTCCGAGGAAGTCGCGGACTTCACGCTTCCCGTCGGCGCGACCCTCAACATGGACGGTTCCGCCCTGCATGAGGCGGTGGCGATCATGTTCCTGCTGCAAGTCTACGGCGGCGTGGACGACGTGCCGGTGGTGTTGACGTGGGCCAACACGTTCGTCATCGCGATCACGGCGGTAATCGCCTCGGCGGGCGTGGCCGCGATCCCCAGCGCGGGACTCGTGGCCCTGGCCATCATCGCGCACGCGGTGGGCCTGCCCCTGCATTACATCTTCCTGGTGCTGGCCGTGGACCGGATCCTGGACATGTGCCGGACCGCCACCAACGTCATGGGCGACATGGCGGGCGCGACCGTCGTAAACTACTGGGAGAAGAAGCGGCGCGCCGCCGCCGCGGCGCCCTGAGGAGTAGTACGCCATGACCAGTTTTTTCGAAGCAGCCCGGCGCGTTCTTGACGCGGTGGAAACCAGCCAGCAGGAAAGCATCGCCCTCGCCACGCGCCTCATTGCGGACAGCCTGCTTTCCGGGGGCGTGTGGCACCTGTGCGGCACGGGCCACTCGCACATCATCAGCGAGGAAGTCTACTACCGCGCGGGAGGCCTGGCCCCGGTCAACGCGATTCTCTTTCCCGCCCTGATGCAGCACGAGGGCCCCGCAAGCAGCACGAAGCTGGAGCGGCTCTGCGGCCTCGCCAGGATCATCCTCGAGAAGCAGGACATGCGCCCGGGCGAAGTGCTGACCATCATTTCCAACAGCGGCAAGAACGCGGTTCCCATTGAAATGGCGCACCTGGCCCATGGCCACGGATTGAAGACCGTCGCCCTGACTTCGCTGGCGCAATCGAAAGCCGCGGAATTTGGCAAGGGCCAGGACCAAAAGCTCTTCGAGGTCTGCGATGTCGTCATCGACAACTGCGGAACGCCGGGAGACGCCGCGCTGCGCGTGCCCGGCGCCGACCTGTACACCGGCCCGACCTCGACGCTGGCGAATGTGGCGATCATCCAACAGATTGTCTACGGCGTCGCCTGCGCGTTTCACGAGGCCGGGCAGGAGCCGCCGCTGTTCAAGTCCGCCAACCTGCCGGGCGGCGACGCGTGGAACCAGGCGCTGATTGAACGCTACGGGGCGCGGGTAAACTTGCGATGACGGAGCTCCCGGGGGGCCGCGCGCGGGCCGTGAAAGCACGCGCCGCCGAGCTCGGTTTCGACGCGTGCGGGATTGCGGAGGCCGGGCCAGTGGACCCGGAGGACCGGCTGGGCCAGTGGCTTCGCGCGGGGTACCACGCCGACATGGACTGGATGGCCCGGACCCGCAACGTGCGGCAGGATCCCCGACACAAGATGCCCGGAGCGCGTTCGATCGTGGTTGTGGCGCGCAACTATTACCAGCCCGGGCCCGATCCCGCCCCCGGACGCGGCAAGGTCGCCCGATACGCCTGGGGCCGCGACTACCACAAGGTGCTGCGCAAGCCGCTTATCGCGCTGGCGCGTTTTCTCGACGCCTTTGGCGTCGAGACGCCCAGCTATGCCTCCGTGGACAGCGGGCCGGTGATGGAGCGCGCGTGGGCCGAGCGCGCGGGCGTCGGGTGGGTCGGGAAAAACAGCCTGGTCCTGCGGAGGGACATCGGATCGTGGTTTTTCCTGGGGACGGTCGTCACGGAAGTCTCCCTTGCGCCCGACGCGCCCGTGACGGAACACTGCGGGACCTGCCGCGCGTGCCTGGATGCGTGCCCGACGGGGGCGATTGTGGCCGACGGGGTGGTGGATTCGAACCGATGCATCTCCTACCAAACCATCGAAAACCGGGAAGAGATCCCATCGCAACTCCACAGCCAGCTGGCCGGCTGGGTGTTCGGTTGCGACATCTGCCAGGACGTATGCCCCTGGAACCGATTCGCCCGCCCCACCACGGAGCCCGGTTTTGCGGCCCGGTCAGGCCAGACCAGCCCGGATCTGGATGAACTCCTCAAGCTGGATGAGCGGCGGTTCGACGCGCGTTTCGCGGGGACGGCGATCCGGCGCGCAAAATGGCGCGGGATGGTACGAAATGCGCGCATAGCTCTGCGAAACGCCGGAAAGACCTGAACCTGCCGCCGTACGACCGGCCTTATTCGTCCGCGCCGTCCACCTCAGGCAGGCGCGGCATCTGCGACATGGCGCTCGTCAGGATGTCGATGATCAGCTGGGTCTGGGTCGTCTTTTCAGCGCGGGCCGCGAATTTCAACGCTTCGAGCAAATCATTTGGCAGCTTTAACGTAATTTTCGTGCTTTCGAAGAGGTCTTGGTGGTGCAGAAGGCTCTCCGGCACGCGCGGGGCCGACGGGTTCTCGTAAAAAAGATCGCACTGGCTCGGGGGCAGGACCGCGATATGTTCCAGTTCCTCGTCTGGATAGGCGCTCTGGAGAATGGTCCAGTTGTCGTTCCCGGCCTTGATCAGTTCCACGATTTGCCCTTTGCCTCCAAGTTTGCGCAGCAACCGGGCTACCCCGGCCACGGTGACGGCGAATCCGCTCTGGCGAACGAAGTCGACGGCGTCCTCGCCTTCGAGGCCCTGCCGTACGGCCTCGACGATGCGTTCCTGTTTCTGTTGAGCCTGGGTCGCCACGGAATTGGCATCCTCTCCTTCGGGGTAACAACCCACGCTGGGGCGCGTGCCTGCAGTATAGTAAATTCTTGACTAAATCACAAGAATTATCTTTTATCGCCCGGCACGGACCGTGCCCAATTCGCGCTCCGGGGCGGCGTATCACCCTGAAATACAGTATCTTGGAACGAATGCCCGCCCCACTTCTGTTTTGACAGGCTTTCGGCGGCAGTGCTATGATCAACCCATGCTTGGTAGTAGAGCGATGGAGGAAAACTACACAATGAACGTAACGGTGACCGGACGGCATATGGAAATGACCGATGCCTTGAAGGCCTATATTCAGAACGGGCTGGAAAAGGTGGCGTCACACTTCGACAAGACGTTCGATGCCGATGTGGTGCTGGATGTCGAGAAGCACCGACATATCGCCGAAGTCAATGTTCACGCGAACGGCGTGCGAATCCACAGCAAGGAAGCTTCGAATGACATGTACGCGTCGGTGGATGCGGCCATGGCGAAGCTTGAGAAGCAAATCCGGAAATTCAAGGACCGGATCAACCGGCACCAGCCGCGCACCGCGCGGGAGGCCCGGGATTATCACCACGCCATCCTCTCGGCGGCTCCGGACGGCCACGAGACCGAGCCCCAGCCGGAGGAAACCCACGATACCCACCGTGTTGTGCTTCGGGAGAAGCTCTCGATGAAGCCGATGAGCATCGACGAGGCGATGATGCAGCTCGAGCTGGTGGAAGACCAGCCCTTCCTCGTCTTTTCGAATGCGGACACGTCGGAAGTCAATGTACTTTATTCGCGCAATGACGGAACGTACGGATTGATTGAGCCGAAGTTCTAGCGGCCAGGTCGCGGGCCAGTGCCGTTGCATTGGCCCGTTTTTTTGTTTCAGCGCGCCCTGATACCCGGAAGGTTCTCCATGGACACACAGGATCTGCCACTCAACCGGAAGCGCAGCATCCCGGTGGCGCGTATCCTGGACCGGATGACCGACGACCTGGACATTGAGGTCATCGCGGGATACCAGGGAATCGGGCGTCCAGTATTCACCTCGGACATCAACCGGCCCGGCCTGGCGCTGAGCGGTTACCTGGAGTATTTCGCGAACGACCGCGTCCAGCTCCTGGGCAACACCGAGATCCATTTTATGGAAAAGCTGCCGCCGGCGCTGCTTCAACGGCGCCTGGCGGCAATGTTTTCTTTTGAAATCCCCATTTTCGTGCTTTCACGAAACCTTACGCCGCAGAATGTGTTCCTCGATCTCTGCAACCAGCGGGGGGTCCCGGTCCTCCGGACCTCCCGGTCGACGGACGAAGTCATCAGCCGCATCATCCTCTTCCTGGCGGAGGAATTCTCCCCGGAGACGGTGGTGCACGGGACCGCGGTGGACTGTTACGGGGTGGGCTGCCTCATCGTGGGGTCGCCCGGGGTGGGCAAGAGTGAAACCGCGCTGGAACTGGTCGAGCGCGGCCACCGCCTGATCGCGGACGATGTAGTCGCCCTCAAGCGGCTCCGCGAGGACAATTTGTACGCCGAGACCAATCCGGTCATCGAGCATCACATGGAAATCCGCGGGGTCGGCATCATCGATGTGAAAGCGGTGTTCGGCGTGGGTTGCGTGCGCAATATCAAGCGCATCGGCCTGATCGTGGAGTTGGAGGAATGGGATCAGTCCGCGGCCTATGACCGGACAGGCCTGGTGGAGGAGCATGTGGACATCCTGGGCGTGCGCATCCCGCATTTGCGCATCCCGGTGCGGCCGGGCCGGAACATGGCCATCATCATCGAGGTGGCGGCGCTGAACCACCGCCTCAAGGAGCTGGGCATGAACCCGGCCGAGCAGTTCAACAACCGCATTCTGGGTATCATCAACGATCGCAGCAGCTGAGGGGGCGCCGTGCGTTACGGCGGAACGAAGCAGTGCGGCCGGCGCGGGGACAAGCACCCGAGCAACCCTGTAACCGAAACGGGAACGTCATGAAGCGCATCAACCTGATTCTGGGCTGCCATTCACACCAGCCCGTGGGCAACTTCGATTTTGTGTTCCAGGACGCCTACGACATGGCCTATCTGCCCTTCGTAAATGTCCTGGAGCATTTTCCGGATGTGCGCGTCACGCTGCACTACACCGGCCCCCTCTGGGACTGGTTCCTGGCGCACCAGCCGGAGTATGTGACGCGCCTGCGGGGACTGGTGGAGCGCGGCCAGGTAGAGATCATGGGCGGGGCCTACTACGAGCCCATGCTTTGCGCGATTCCCGAGCGGGACGCGCTCGCCCAGATCGGGCGGATGCAGGCCTTCTGCCGCGAGCATTTCGGGACGGAACCCGAGGGTATGTGGCTGGCGGAACGGGTCTGGGAGCCGCATATGGCGCGTGTGCTGGCAGAGGCCGGGGTCAAGTATGCGGCATTGGACGACTCCCATTTTCTGTGTTCGGGGCTGGAGCCCGAGGACATGTACGGCTGCTACATGACCGAGGAGGAAGGCGCGGCCATCCGGGTCTTTCCCATTCTGGAACGCCTGCGATATCTGGTCCCCTTCCACCCGGTGGAGGAAACGATTGAATACCTCCGCGAGCGGGCGACGGAGGACGGATCGCGCTGCGCGGTGCTGCACGACGACGGGGAAAAATTCGGGACATGGCCGGGGACGCACCACAGCGTGTACGAGGAGGGCTGGCTGGAAGAGTTTTTCACGGCGCTGACGGAAAACAAGGAGTGGATCCAGAGCGTCACGTACTCGGAGTACATCAAGAAACACCGTCCGCTCGGACGCACCTACCTCACGTGCGCCTCCTACCAGGAAATGATGACGTGGGCCCTGCCCGCCTACCGGCAGCGCGGCCTGAAGACGGCGCGCGAATCCCTCGCCCGGATGCCCGAGCTGGACGCGCAGTGCGGCCCTTTCCTCCGGGGCGGTTTCTGGCGGAATTTCCTGACGAAGTACCCCGAGGCCAATACGATGCAGAAGCGCATGCTTCGGGTGAGCCGCCGCCTTTACGCGCTCCAGGGCAGCCATGCGGGCAGCCCGCACCTCGACGAAGCGGAGCGGCTGCTGCACCAGGGCCAGTGCAACTGCGCCTACTGGCACGGCCAATTCGGCGGCCTGTACCTGAACCACCTTCGTTCCGCGGTGTACGAAAAGCTCATCGCCGCGGATCGGGCGCTGGACGCGCTGGGCGGCCCGGCGGGTTCGGTGGTGGTGTCAACGCTGGATTTCGATGGGGACGGGCGCCCGGAACACGTGCTGGAGACGGACACCCTGGCGGCCTTTGTGAGCCCGCACGATGGCGGGACCTTGTTCGAACTCGATTTCAAGCCCGGCGCCTTCAACATTCTCAACACGCTGACGCGCCGGGAAGAACCGTACCACGACGAACTGCGGCTGGAGCGCGAGGAGGAGGGGGACGGGCGCGTCCGGAGTATCCACGACCACTTTCAATCGAAGGAACGCGGCCTGGATCAGATTCTCTTTTACGACGCGTACCGCCGCGCCAGCCTTCGGGATCACTTTTACGGGCGGGATCTGGACGTGGAAGCCCTGTACCGGAACGAAACCGCCGATCTGGGCAATTTTGCACAGGCGGACTACGCGTCCTCGTTTCGAGGCACCGAGCTTTCGTTGTGGGCCGACGGGGCCGTCGAATGCGACGGGCCTCAGCCGCTCCGCCTCCGGAAGACGGTGGCGCTTTCGCCCCGTGAATCCCGCGCCGAAATAGCGTATGATATATCGTATGATGGCGCGAGCGCCTTTTGCGGAATCTTCGGGGTTGAGTTTTCCGCAAACCTGTTGGCGGGCGGCGCGCCCGACCGATATTACTATACGCCGGAACGTGATCTGGGACGCCCGATGCTGGGCGCCCGCCTTCGGGAGGGCGATCTCCGGCAGTTTTCGCTCCGGGATGAGTGGCTTCGGCTGGAAGTGGGATGGAGACTATCCGAGCCCGGAAGTTTTCTCGCCTTCCCCCTGGAGACGGTGAGCCAGTCCGAGTGCGGGCAGGAGCGCGTGTATCAGGGCAGCGTGGTGACGGTGGCCTGGCCGGTGACGTTGAAGCCGGGCGCGCGCCTGTCGCGGGCGCTGGCATTTGAAGTGAATTGGCTCGCGCCCGCTGGCTGAGGCCGGACGCCCGGCGGCGAATTCAGGCGGAAATTGACAGCAATAGGATGGCTAGACGACGATGCAGGAATTTTCGGAAGAACTCCTGGTGATTAATAAACTCGGCATTCACGCGCGGCCGGCGGCCTCGCTGGTTCAATGCGTTCTTGCGTTTGAGAGCGACGTGTTCGTTCTATTCAATGGCAGCCGCGTGAACGCGAAGAGCATCATGGGGCTCCTGACCCTGGCCGCGACGCAGGGCAGCCGCCTCACCGTAACGTGCAAGGGCCCGGACGCCGAAGCGGCAATGAACGCGGTAAGATCGCTGTTTGCGGCGGGGTTCGGAGAAAACTAGGCGTGGAGACGGTGCTCCGAGGGATAGGCGTGTCGCCCGGCATCGCGATCGGGCCGGCGGCGGTATTCGGCGCGCAGCGTTTCGATATCCCGAAATACGAGATATCGGACGTGGCCGAGGAGCTGGCGCGGCTGGAGGATGCCATCGGGAAGACCCGATCCTATCTCAAGGGCCTGCACGCGAAGACGGCCGACGAACTCGGGGAGGGGCACGCCGACATATTCAAGGCGCACCTGCTGCTTCTCGAAGATGTCACGTTGCTGGAGGAGGTGAAGAGCCGCATCAGCAGCGAACAGTTGAACGTGGAGTACGTGCTCGATGATCTCCGGCGCCACTACACGGATGTGATGAACTCCGTGGAAGACGCCCGTTTCCGGGAGCGCGCGACCGATCTCCAGGATGTGGTCGATCGCCTCCAGCGCAACCTGCTCGACGACGAGCGCGGAACCCTGCGCGATCTCTTTGCGCCGGCGGTTGTTGTCTGCCACGAAATTTCGCCGTCGGATATCGTGACGATGGACAAGGAGCACGTGCTGGGCCTGGCGCTGGATTCGGGCAGCACCACCTCCCACACGGCCATCCTGGCGCGCGCGCTGGAGATTCCGGCCGTGATGGGGCTGCGCTACGCCACGGCGCACATCGACCAAAACGCCCAGGTCATCGTGGATGGCGGCGCGGGCATGTTCATCGCCAATCCGGGCCCGGACACCCTGGCGCACTATGAGTCCGAGCGCGAGCGCCAGATTGCCGCGCGGGACGCGCTGCGCGGGGCCCTCGATCTGGGCGAATCCCGGACGCGGGACGGGGTCGCGATCCCGGCGCTGGCCAACGTTGAATTGCCGGTCGAGCTGGACCAGGAACTGCGCCTGGCGGCGGAGGGCGTGGGGCTCTATCGCACGGAGTATCTCTTCCTGAACCGGAATACCCTGCCGACGGAAGAGGAGCAATACGCCTCTTACCGGCAGGCGGCGGAGTCCATGCACCCGGCCCCCGTGGTGCTCCGCACGATGGATATCGGCGGGGACAAGTTTGTGTCGCACCTGCAAATATCGAAGGAGGAGAACCCGCAGCTGGGGTGGCGCGCGGTCCGCTTTTGCCTGGAGCGCCAGGACATTTTCAAGGCGCAGTTGCGCGCGATGTTGCGCGCGTCGACGCTGGGCAACATTCAAATCATGTTCCCCATGATCAGCGGCGTGGAGGAATTGCGCAAGGTGAAGCAGGTGCTGCGCGAGGTGCAGGACGATCTGAAAGCCGAAGGGCTGGAGTATGATCCAGGCATAAAAATCGGCTCGATGATCGAGGTGCCCTCGGCGGTGGCGCTGACGGACCTCCTCTCACGCGAATGCGATTTCTTCAGCATCGGGACCAACGACTTGATCCAGTACTCGCTGGCGGTTGACCGGGTCAACGAAAAAATCGCGCATCTCTATGAACCAGCCCATCCGGCGGTGCTTCGAATGATTAAGTGGACGTGCAACGCCGCCTCAAAGGCGGGTATCCCGTGCAGCCTGTGCGGCGAAATGGCCGGGGATCCGCTGTATACGGAGGTCCTGATCGGCCTGGGCGTCACCGCGTTAAGCATGTCTTCCGTGTCGCTGCCGCTGGTGCGCGCAGAGATCGCGGAAATCGACTACCAGGAAGCGCGCGCGCTGGGCGAGAAGGTGTTGGAATTGGGCACCGCGGACGAAATCAAGGCCCTGTTGAAATCGCGCTACAGCGAGCGGCGCGCGGCGGAGCACTATATCTCGCGCGCGGCCCGGGCCGCCTCCGGCTCGGCTTCCGCGCAGGAATAACCGTGCCGGGACCGCCGAAAAACATAACCATTCTCGGGTCCACCGGTTCGATCGGCCGCAGCGCGCTCGATGTGGTGCGCCATTATCCCGGCCAGTTTAACGTGGTCGGCCTGGCCGCCGGCCGAAACACCGAACTGCTCGCGGAGCAAATTCGGGAGTTCAGGCCGCGCTACGCCGCGATGAGCGATCCGGACGCGGCGCGCGCCCTGGCCGCGATGGACCTGGGCGTCACGATAATCGATGCCCCTTCCCCGCTGGATGAGCTCGCCCGCATCCCGGCGGATACCGTGCTGTGCGCAATGGTCGGCGCGGTGGGGCTCCCCCCGCTGCTGGCGGCCATAGACGCCGGGAACCGGGTGGCTGTGGCGAACAAAGAGCCGTTTGTGATGGCGGGGAAGCTGGTGATGGAGCGCGCGGCGGCCCGGGGGGTGGCGGTGCTGCCGGTCGACAGCGAGCACAACGCGATTTTCCAGTGCACGATGGGGCACGCGCACGGGGACATCCGCTGCATACATTTAACGGCCTCCGGCGGGCCCTTCTACCGGCGCGATCGGGCCAGCCTGGCGGACGTAAAGCCGGCGGAGGCGACCCGGCATCCGACGTGGGACATGGGCGCCAAGATCAGCGTCGATTCCGCAACCTTGATGAACAAAGGGCTGGAAATTGTGGAGGCGATGTGGCTTTTTGACCTGGCGCCGGACCAGATCGACGTGGTGATCCACCCGCAGAGCATTATTCACAGCCTCGTGGAGTTCAAGGACGGTAATATTCTGGCCCATCTGGGCGTTACCGACATGCGCTTTCCCATTTTGTTCGCACTAACGCACCCTGAACGGGTAGAATTACCCATGGAACGGCTGAAACTGACCGCCTTGAAGGCGCTCACATTTGACGCGCCCGATTTCAGCGCGTTTCCGTGCCTGGCCTACGCGCGCAACGCAGCGGCCGCGGGCGGGACGGCGCCGGCCATACTGAACGCGGCCAATGAGGTGGCCGTGGAAGCCTTTTGCGGCCACCGCCTGGGCTTCCTCGACATCAGCGAAGTGGTGGGCCGGGTCTATACGGGCAGCACCATACACCAGGATTACAGCCTGGATGCGGTTCTTGCGGCCGATGCGGAGGCGCGGGCGCGCGCTTGCGAGGCCGTGAAACAATTAGGACATTAAATTCATGTCGAGTATCGTGATCTTTCTGCTCGTGCTGAGCTTTCTGGTGTTCGTCCACGAGTTGGGCCACTTTCTGGCGGCCAAAGCGTGCAACATCTACGTGGACCGCTTCAGTATCGGCATGCCGCCGCGGATCGCCGGCTTCAAGTGGGGCGAGACGGACTACTGCATCGGCGCACTTCCAATTGGCGGCTACGTGAAGATGGCGGGCCAGGAAGACGCGCCGCTAACCGAAGAAGAACGCGAAAAGGATTACGGGACGGTGCCGCCGGAGCGGTGGTTCAGCAATAAGCCGGTTTGGCAGCGCCTTGTGGTGCTGGTGGCGGGTCCGCTGGCGAATCTCGTGCTTGCGGTCGTGCTGTATGGGCTGCTTGCCGCGATCGGCGAGGAAGTGCCGAAATCGATGCTTGAGCCGCGGATCGGCAAGGTGGATTCCGCCTATCCCGCGGCATCCGCTGCGCTGTACGAAGTTCCGGAGGGCCAGGACACGGTGGCGCGGGAAGGCGAGCCGGACGCAGTAGGCTGGAAGACAGGCGATGTGATCCTGCGGATGAACGGGGCGCCGATCGAAAACATCATCCCGGATCTCGCCATGAACGCAACGCTTCACGGCGACGGGCGGGCGCACGAATTCCTGATCGAGCGGGCGCACGCGGACGGCACGTCGACGCGCTACTCCTGCGCGGTGACGCCAGCCCGGAATGAAGGCGACAAGTACCCCCGGTTTGGGGTGGAGCCGTTCTCCTCGGTACTTGTGGCGAATATCCTGGAGGACACGCCGGCGGCGGAGGCGGGGCTGCAGCCTGACGACATCGTGACGCGGGCCAATGGCGAGATCGTGGACCGGACGACGTTTATCGAATTGACCCAGGACTTTCCGGAGGGTGAATCGCTGGATCTGATGGTGGCGCGCGGCGGCGAAACCCTGCACCTTACGCTGACCCCGCGTACGGTGGGCAAGTTCAAGTCGATGGCGCTGAGTGCGCCCACACAGGACCCGGAACCCGAATCCTCGGCCCCGATGGTCGCCCTAATTGAGAAGTCGTTCAGCGAGAAAACCGGGTTGCAGCGCAAGGACCGGATCGTGTCGGTGAACGGGCGCCCGATGGGCTACGAAGCCCTGTCCGAACTCGTGATGGAGAGTCCGGGCGAAACGCTTCAGGTGGAAGTGGAGCGCCCGTCGATCCTGTTTGGCCTGCTCCAGCGGAGGGCGCAACTCACGCTCGATCTTCCGGTTGACGACGCGCGCGCGATAGGCATCGCGATCGCGCCGGAGTTTGTATTCCACCGCGTGCCCCCGTCCCAGGTGGTCCCCGAGGCGTTCCGGAAGAGCTACCAGGCCGTCCACACGACGCTGCTGACGATCAAGGGCCTGATAGTGCGCGACGTGAGCCCGAAGGACCTGGGCGGCCCGGTGATGATCTTTCAGGTGACGCGGGACGCCGCGCAGATGGGCTTCGGGCGCCTGGTTTTCTTCACGGCGCTCATCAGCATCAACCTGTTCGTGTTTAATCTGCTGCCGCTGCCGGTGCTCGATGGCGGACAGATTCTCATCAACGGACTGGAGGCCATCCGCCGCAAGCCGATCAGCATGGTGGTGCTGGAGCGCTACCAGACCGCCGGCCTGTTCCTGATCATCGGCCTCATGCTGTACGTCACGTGGAACGACGTTGGCCGGCTGATTTCCGACCTGTTGCCTTGATTCCCGCAGTACCCGAGTTCGTTTTCCGTTCCGAGCGGGCGTAACGCCGCACCGCGGACCTGCGCGCGCGCCCGCAGCCTCCTGGAGTACCCGACCCGTGAGAAAAGTAACATGCAAGTTCGGCGGCACCTCGCTGGCCGACGCCCAGAACATTCGCATTATGGCCTCCATCGTGCAGGAGGATCCCGCGCGCCGCTTTGTCGTGCCGTCGGCGCCGGGAAAGCGCTTTGATGGCGATAAGAAGGTGACGGACCTGTTGTACGCGTGGCACAGCATCGCCTCCCAGGGCCTGGACGCGTCGGAGCCCCGGCGCATCATTCAGGAGCGCTTCGAGACGCTGGCGAGCGAGCTGGGTGTGGAGTTTGACGTCGCCGCGCAGCTTGACGAGATAGCAGGCCACGCTGACAATGAAAATGGCGCGGATTATATGGCGTCTCGGGGTGAATACCTGAACGGGCGCCTGATCGCGCTGCTGCTGGACGCGGTGTTTATTGACCCGGCGGACTATATCCGCTTCACGAATAGCGGAGACTTCGACCCGGCGACCTACACGTTACTCGGGGAGCGCCTTTCCGGCGACGGCCTTTTCGTAATCCCCGGATTCTACGGCGCGCGCCCGGATGGCAAAATCAAGACCTTCTCCCGGGGCGGGAGCGACGTGACCGGATCGATCGTCGCGCGGGCGACCGGATCGGAACTTTACGAGAACTGGACGGATGTGCCGGGCTTCCTGATGGCGGACCCCCGCATCGTGGAGAAGCCCCGGCGGATTGACGAAGTAACCTACCAGGAGCTCCGCGAACTTTCGTACATGGGCGCGTCGGTGCTCCACGACGAAGCGATCTACCCCGTCCGCGAGCCGGGGATCCCTATCCAGATCCGGAGCACGCGGGAGCGCGAGAACCCGGGCACGCGGATTGTAGCGAAGCGCGTCAGCACGCACCCGCTCTGCGGTATTGCGGGGAAATCCGGCTTCAGCATGATCAGCATCGAGAAGGCGCTGATGAACCGGGAGCGCGGCTTCGGGCGGCGCGTCCTCACCGTGCTGGAAGAGTATGGGATCGGCTGGGAACACATGCCCACGGGCATTGACACGATGTCGCTGATCATCCGCGACGAAGAACTTGGCGAGGCCGGGGAGAAGCTGGTGGAGGATATCGAGCGCCGTTGCGTGCCGGACAGCATCTGCCTGACGAACGGGCTCGCGATTATCGCGACGGTGGGCCAGGGGATGAATCACCACGTGGGCGTGGCCGCCCGCCTTTTCACGGCGCTTGCGGAAGCGAATGTGAACGTCCGGGTAATTGATCAGGGGTCCTCGGAAATGAATATTATAGTGGGCGTGGAAGAAGAGGCCCTGGCGCCGGCCGTCCGGGCGATATACGACGCGTTTATAACCTGGGATTAGTGTATGTCAATGCACCGCCGCACCAAGATCGTGTGCACTATCGGGCCCGCCACGCGAACCCCCGAGATGATCGAGAAGCTGATTGACGCCGGCATGAACGTGGCGCGCCTGAACTTCTCCCACGGGTCGCACGAAATCCACCGGAAGCAGATTCACGTAATCCGCGAGGTGGCGGAGCGGAAGAACGCGAACATCGCGATTCTGATGGATTTGCAAGGCCCGAAGATCCGCACCGGGAAACTCGAGCCGCCGCACCGGATCACGCTGGAGCCGGGCGCGCCGTTTACGATCACCTCCACGGAGATCATTGGGAGCCGCGAACGGGTTTCCACGACCTACGAGAATCTCCCCAACGATGTGAAGGCCGGCGATCGGATCCTGCTTTCGGACGGGACGATGGAGCTCGCGGTGGAGTCCGTTGCGGGGAGCGATGTCCACTGCCGCGTGGTGCGCGGCGGCGAGCTTGGCGAAAGCAAGGGGATCAACCTGCCCGGCGTTCAAATCGCGGAGCCCTCGCTCACCGAGAAGGACCGGCTGGACGTGGCGTTGAGCATCGAGGAAGAGGCCGACTTCATCGCCCTTTCCTTCGTGCGTTCCGCGGACGACATTCGCGGGCTTCGCGCGCTGCTGGCGGAGTCCAACAGCCCGATCGGCATCGTGGCGAAAATCGAACGCCCGGAGGCATTGGAAGAGTTCGAAGAAATTGCCACACTGAGCGATGGTGTGATGGTCGCGCGCGGCGATCTCGGGGTCGAGGTGGATTTTGAAGAGGTCCCGTCGATACAGAAACGCCTGATTCAGACGTGTAATGAGCTTGGCGTGCCGGTGATTACGGCCACCCAGATGCTGGAATCGATGGTCGAGTGCGGCCGCCCGACCCGCGCGGAAGTCACCGATGTGGCCAACGCCATCTACGACGGCACGGACGCGGTGATGCTGTCGGCGGAAACGGCGTCGGGCCGCTATCCGATCGAGGCCTGCTCGGTGATGGCGCGGGTGGCGCGCAAGACCGATGACGAGATGCGGGATCGCGTGCAGGACCGGAGAATGCGCGATCTCCGCCGGGATGTCCTCGCGAAGCGCCGGAGAGGTCTTGCGGGCGTCCATCACAACTCATACGCGGACGCGATCGGCCAGGCGGTATACCGGATGTCCGAAAGCCTGGATATCAACCGGATCGTCTGCTTCACTTCGACGGGTTACACGGCCAGCGCGATTGCGCGCTTTCGCCCGGGAGTGCGCATAACCGCGATTACGAACAACCCGGTCACCTGCAGGAAGTGCGCCCTTTTCTGGGGCGTCTCCGGCGTGCTGACGAAGGATTTCGACCTGATCGAGGTGATGGTGCACGAGGTGGAGGAGCAGTTGCTCCGCCACGAGGCCGCGGAATGCGGGGACACCATTCTAATTGTCGCCGGCACGCCCCTGGCCGTCGGCGGCCGGACCAACATGTTGAAACTGCACACAATCGGCGACGAAACGGAAAACCCGGGAAACCGATGCGGCGGGGAATGAACTGGAAAAACGGTTTTCGCGAATGCACTCCGGAAGGGCGGGCGGCCCATTGAGTAACCCGAGTCCGCCGGAGGAGTATCTGAACCCAGCCATGCCACACACCACGGTCGACGAAGACTGGTATGCCTCCGCGTTTGACGCGCTGTACCCCGTCGTCTACGCGCACCGCACGGTGGAAGCCGCGACCGACGAGTCCGCATTCGCCATCGACCAGTTGCGGCTGTGCACGACTTGTTCGGTGCTGGACCTGTGCTGCGGCAACGGGCGGCACATGGTGCACCTGCTGAAGCATACCCCCCACGTGACCGGGCTCGACTACTCTCCCAGCCTGCTCCATCTTGCGCGCGGGCTTCTGGCCGGGGAGGGTTTTCTGGTGCGGGCGGATATGCGCGCCATCCCGTTTGCGGGCGCGTTCGACGCGGTAGCCAATTTCTTTACAAGCTTTGGTTATTTCACCCGCGACGAGGAGAACCAGGCGGTGGCGCGCGGGATCGCGTCGGCGCTGAAGCCCGGCGGGCGCTTTTTCATGGACTACCTGAATCCGGCGCACGTCACGGCGAACCTGGAGCCGGAAAGCCGGCGGCGCGCGGAGGACCTCGAGATTATCGAGCGTCGCTGGATCGATCCGGCAACCCGGCGCGTGAACAAGGCGATGCGGGTGCTGCGCGACGGCCACACCCTGAGCGAAACGTCCGAGTCGGTACGCCTGTACAGTCCCGACGAGCTGGTGCGCCTTCTGGGGCAGGCCGGGTTGCATGTCGAGGCCCTCTACGGCGACTACGGGGGGCATCCCGCCGGCGATGACCGGCCGCGCCTGATCGCGGTCGGGACGCGGTCCTGATCATGGCGGGGCTGCTCGATTCCTATCTTGCCGGAGCCCCCGAACTGCGCGCCGCGTATGCGGCGGGGCCGGAGTCAGTCGCGAGCCATCCGATTCCAGCGCGCCCGTGGGATGCGGCGCTTGTCGGGGAGATGCGGGCATACCAGGCGCGCATCGGCGGAACCGCGCAGGTCGAGGGCGGCGAGGGCGTGATTATCACCGGCCAGCAGCCGGGCATCTTCACGGGCCCACTTTACACGATCTACAAGGCAATCACCGCGATCCGCCTGGCGGAATCCCTACAGCGGGAGACGGGGACGCCATTCGTGCCCGTGTATTGGGTAGGCGGCGACGATCACGATTTTGACGAGATTCGCCGCGTGCATCTGCTGAGCAAGACACACACGGCGGTCCCGCTGGCGCTGGCCCCCCTGGCTAGCGCGGGTGCGCGCTCAATATTTCAGATCCCGGTCGATCCCGCGTTGCACGGGCTGGTGGACGAGGCCGCGCGCGTGGCTACCGGCTCGGAATTCACGGAGGAGGTACGCGCGTTTCTGCACAAGAGCCTGGAGGCCTCCGCGAATCTCTCGGAGTGGCACGCGCGGCTGATGGCGCGCCTGTTTCGCGACACGCCGCTGGTATTTTTCACGCCCGAACTCCCCGCCGCGCGCGCCGCCGCGCGCCCTGTTTTCCAGCGCGAGATCGAATCGCCGCTGGAGAGCACCGCCCGCGTCAACGAGGGCGGCGCGTTGCTGGACGCGGCCGGATATGGCGCGCAGGTGGTGAAAGCGGAGGACGCCTGCAATTTCTTCCTGGAGCACGGCGGACAGCGATGTCGGGTGCGGTATGTGGAAGGCCGTTTTCTGCTGCCGGACACGGGCGACGCGTTTACACCGGACACAATGCTGTCGCTTTTGGACGCAGCGCCAGATCGCTTCACGGCCAATGTGGCGCTGCGCTGTATCGTGCAGCAGCACCTCTTCCCGGCGCGCGCCTACGTGGCGGGCCCCGGGGAACTGGCCTACTGGGGGCAATTAAAGGGGCTCTTCGCGCACTTCGACGTGCCGATGCCCGTGGTGTACCCGCGTTCGCGGGCCGTGCTGACCACCCTGAAGACCAACAAGCTGCTGAAGAAGTACGGGTTCCGCCCGGACGATTTCCTGGAATCGCCCGGAGGGCGTGAAGAGCGCGCCCTCCGCGCCTCGGGCTCGGATCCCGCGCTTGAGGTGCTTACGCGCCACCGGGCGGCCCTGGAGGCGGAGTTGGATGCGATGGCGCGGGACTTCGGGGCGCTGGGGCGCGCGGGCAAAGCCGCGGGCGACCTGGCGGGGTCCTTTGGCGGCCAGGTGCGGCGGGGGCTGGATCACCTGGAGCGCACGCTGCTACGCGCGGACGAAAACCGTACGGCCTCGGTGCGCGCGCAGCTGGATCGCCTGTCGGCGGAACTGGCTCCGGAGCGGAAGCCGCAGGAACGCTGCTATACGATTTTCTCCTGGGTCTTCCAGCACGGCTGGGGCCTGGTTCCGCGCCTGATCCGGGAGCTCGATCCCGCGAATCACGGCGTGCAGGAGGTGGAATTATGACCGTGGACGTGCTCGCGATCGGGGCGCACCCGGACGACGCGGATCTGGGCGTCGGCGGGCTCCTGTGCAAGGTGGCGGCGACTGGTCGCCGCGCGGCGATTCTCGATCTCACGGCGGGCGAGTTGGGATCGCGCGGGACGGTGGAAGAGCGGGCCGCGGAGGCGGCGGAAGCCGCGCGATTACTGGGGGTCTGCGAGCGCCGGAACGCCGGCCTGCCGGATGGGGGCGTGGCCAACACGCCCGAGCAGCGGCTGGCCGTGATCCGGACAATCCGGGCGCTGCGCCCGAAGGTGTTGCTGGCGCCCATGACGCCGGACCGGCACCCGGACCACACGGCGGCGCACGACCTGGTGCGCGACGCGAACTTTTTTGCGGGGGTGCACGGCATCGAGACCGGGCAACCGGCGTACCGGGCCGGAACGATCTACTACTACCACGCCTACGAGGATTTCGGCCCCGAGCCCACCCGCGTGGTGGATATATCGCGGGTGTTCGCGCAAAAGCTGGAGGCGGTGCGGGCGTTTCGGTCGCAATTCTACAATCCGGACTATCCCGGCCCGGAGACCCTGGTCGCCTCGAAGGCCTTCTGGGAGCGTATCGCGGTGCGCGCAGCGTACTGGGGCGGCCGCATCGGGGTTTCGCATGGCGAGCCGCTTCATGGCACAATCCCTGTAGCGATGGACTTGCCGCCCGAACTGGAGAATATTCCATGAAGATAGGAATCACCTGCCATCCGAGCGCCGGCGGTAGCGGCATCATGGCGACCGAACTGGGCTTTGCCCTGGCCGAACGCGGCCACACGGTTCATTTTGTCACGTCGGAGCCGCCCTTCCGCATGAAGGAGTACCGGCAGAATCTCTTTTTCCACTATGTGGACTCCGTGAGCTACCCGCTGTTCCGCACGCCACCGTATTCCCTTGCGCTGGCGACCAAAATCAGCGACGTGGCCGAAGAATACGGCATTGACGTGTGGCACGCGCACTACGCCATCCCCAATGCGGCGGCGGCGATTTTCGCGAATGAAATGCTGCCTCCGGACAAGCAATTCGGCATTGTCACGACGCTCCACGGCACGGACATCACGCTGGTGGGTAGCGATCCGTCCTTCTTCCGCGTTACGAAGTTCGCTATGGAGCGGAGCTGCGCGGTTACGGCGGTGTCGCAATGGCTGAACGACGAAACGATGCGCGAATTCAAGCTGGATCGCCCGATCAAGACGATCTACAACTTTCTGGACCACAGCAAGTTTTCGACGACGCCGGTGAAGCGGTGCCAGCTCGGGTGTGGCGACGAGAAGATCATTATGCATATCTCGAACTTCCGCCCGGTGAAGCGCGTGACGGATGTGGTGCGCGTGTTCAAGCGCGTCCTGGACCGGATCGACGCGCGGCTGGTTATGGTGGGCGAAGGCCCGGAGCGCATGGCGGCGGTGGGCGTGGCGAAGCAGCTGGGCATATCCGATAAGATCAAGTACCTGGGCAACTACGAAAACATCGAATCGATCATTCCCTGCGCGGATCTCGTCATCCAGCCAAGCGAACACGAGAGCTTCGGGCTGGTGCCACTGGAGGCCATGGCCTGCGAGGTGCCGGTGATTGCGACCGCCAGCGGCGGCATTGTTGAAGTCATCGAGCACGGGGTGTCAGGCTATCTTTGTGAAGTGGGCGACATCGAGCAAATGACCCAGTGCGCGCTCGAGATCCTGACGGACGAGGCGAAGGCGAAGGAAATGGGCCGCCGGGGGCGGGAGCGGGCGCTGTCCGGGTTCCGCCGGGACGACATGGTGGCGCAGTACGAGGCGGTGTACGAGGAAGTGCTTGCGATGCGGCGGGGGAGTGCGCTGGCGGCGCGCACAGCCTGACGCCGCGACAAACGGGAACGGGGCTGGTCTGGAGGAAGGGCGCGGAATGGAGCGGGACCCCGGTCAATCGCATGCCTCTCCCCCACTTCGCGAGGCGGTCCGGCTCGCGTTGCTGTTCGGCGGGCTGAGCGCGGCCCTGTATTATCCGGCGCTTCTTTCCTGGTTTTCGAGCGACGACTTCCTGCATCTGGAGCGGGTCATTCGCGGCGGGATTCCGTTTACGCCGGATGGCGGCGCCGGCGGTTTTCTGCGGCCCGTGACCGGGGCGAGCCTGTGGCTGGAATACCAGCTCTGGGTTCTGTGGCCGCCGGGCTTTCATGCGGTGAATGTGCTGCTGCATACGGCCAATGCATTGCTGGTCTCGCTTCTGGCGTGGCTCCTGCTACCCGACCTTCGGGCGGAGCGGGGCTTCGTGGCGGTGATGTCGGGGCTGCTGTTTCTGACGCTGGGCTGCCATGCGGAGCCGGTGGCATGGATATCGGGACGGACCGACCTGCTGGGGACCTTCTTTACGCTGCTGGCGCTGGTGTGCTTTGAGCGCGGTTGCGCGGGGCGTTGCGGAATCACAGGCGGGACGCTTGAGCGGCCGGTCCCCGGTTGGATGGCGACCAGCCTCTTGTGCGCGATATTGGCCTACTTCAGCAAGGAATCGGCGATCGTACTGCCGCTGCTGGCGCTACTGGTGGCCTTGCGGCATGGGGAGAGCACCGGCGGCGTCCGGGGATTCCGGTCGGTGACCCATGGACCGTGGATCTGGATGGGGCTGCACGTTGCGCTTCTCGCCGCATACTTCATCGCGCGGCGCATCTGGATCGGGGAGTTTGTGGGCGGCTATGGATTGCACGGGCACCTTCGCGCCGCGCCGGACCTGATTGCGCAGGCCACGGCAGGGCACGTCTGGCGCACCTTTCTGCCGCCGGTGGGTGGCGCCGCCGCGCCCATTCCGCTGAGCGGCATGCCGGCGCGGGTCTGGCTTTTGTTGCTCGCGGCGGGCGCAGGGATGCTAGCCTGGTCCGCGCGGCGGCCGGGCTATGGACGCCTCGCCCTGTTTCTCTGCCTGGGCTACGCGATTGCGCTGCTGCCGGTGTTCAATATCCGGGTGTCGTGGACCACACCCGAGGGCGAGCGTTTTCTCTATCTGGCGTCAGTTTTCGCGGCCATGGGTCTCGCGTGCGCGCTGGCCGCGCTTTCCGGACGGAATTTGCGCCATACGCTCCTCGCACTGGTCCTTCTCAGCCAGGCGCTCCCGCTGCACCTGGCGGTTCGCCAGTGGCGCGAGGCGTCGCTGCTTGCGCGCACCGTGGTGCGCGATATCCAGGCCCAGCACACCGGTGGAGCGGTGATCCTCGTAAACAAACCGGACTCGATTCGCGGGGCACTCGTGTTTCGAACGGGATTGCCGGATGCGCTGCGACATTTTGGACCGCAACCCGCTCCGGAGGTGGAAACGCGCGCGCTGTACGCGACGGACCTGCTCGCCGCGGCGCACCCGTTTGACTTCCGCAGCGCGGGCGCGACCTTCATGATCGAAGCGGGTGACGGCGCCGCGCTACTGGCGGAGGAAGACCGGGCGGACGAAATTGAGACCCTGGACGCGGCGCCCGGGCGGGCCACGTTCCGCTTTCGCGATCCGGTGGCCTTCAACCGCGTGTTCGTTTATGATGCGGGGCGTGTGCGCGCGGTTGCGATTGAGGGCGCGCCGCCACCCGACCACGAATAGGACATCATGACGCAGCGTATTTTCCGGCCCATATTTTCGACCATCGCCATCCTGGTGCTCCTGAGCGGATGCCAGCCCGCGAGAAACACCCTCGCCTTTGAAACCGACCTGCCGGGCCGGGGGTTTAATGTGGCCATTTTGCTCGTGGACACACTGCGCCCCGACCACCTGGGCTGCTACGGCTACGAGAAGGCTTTCACGCCGCACATCGACGCCCTGGCCCAGGAAGGGGTCCTGTTTGAGAACGCCCGGAGCGCCTCCACCTACACGGGGGAGGCGGTGGCGTCGCTATTCACGGGACGGCCGCCGGCGATGGCACGGGATGGCCTCGGCTGGGGCGCGCGCCCGACCCCGACCGAGGAAAACCTGCCGCGCGTGCTGGAATCGGCCGGGTATCAGACGGCGATATTCTCGACGTCTTTCGTCATGCGTTTCCGGGGCTTCTACGACAGCTTCCAGAGCGCCACCCTGTTCCAGGATCTTCCGATTACGTCCGAGCTGGATCTGGAGCTCACGCAAGAAGCGCTGGACCACGCGCGGTCGCGCCCGGGCGATCGGCTCTTTCAATACCTGCACTACTACGCGCCGCACGCGCCGTATAACCCGCCGCAGGCGTGGCTGGATCGGGTCGGCGCGGGCCGCGCGACGGTAGATCCGTCGGACGAATTGCACCCGGCGGACCTGGCGAGCGCGGGAATGACACGAGACGAGCCCCGGCTGGCGGCGCTGCGCGCGCACTACGACGGCGAAATCGCGCTGATCGACGACGCGATCGGGGCGTTCTTGGCCGGTCTGCGCGAGCTGGGGCGCGACCGAAATACGGTTGTGGTGTTTATTTCGGATCACGGCGAGGAATTCCTGGAACACGGCTTCGCGGATCATGCGTGGAACCTCTTTGACGAGACGCTGCGCGTGCCGCTGATCGTGTGGGCGCCGGAGCTTTTCGCGCCCGGGCGGGTTTCGGATCCGGTGTCAAGCGTGGACGTCATGCCGACGCTTCTGGCGAGCCTCCAAATCCCCCACGCCCGCTTTGAACACGCCGCCAGTGGCCAGTACCTGTTCCGCCCAGGCCCGGCACGCTGGGAGTACGCGCCGCGCACGGGCCCCATTTACGCGAGCCTGTTCCCGGAGCCCCGGGCGCAATTACACGCGGTTCTGTTCGAAGGGCACAAGTACATAGCCGGACCGCGCTGGCTTGATGGGGCGGGGGCGGGCCGCTTCTGGCGTATTCAAGGCGCACTCACGCAATTGACGCGGCGCGCGGGCTACCTGCCGCTGGATCCGTGGGCGCCGGTCGCGCGCGAGGCGGTCTTCGACTTGAAGGCGGATCCGGGCGAAACGCGGGACATCGCGGCGGAGAATTCGGCCCTCCGGGATCGCGGCCGCGCGCTGCTGGAGGCCTACCGCGAAGCGGGCGCGCCCTACCGCCGGGATGCGGCGCCCACCACGATGGACGATCCGTTTCACGACGCGCTGGTTGAGGAACTGCTTCGCGGAGAAGCTTCACCGGAGGCCGGCGATCCGATGGAACCGGACGAGGGCGGCGGGCATTTGAGTCCCGAAATGATCGAGAGCCTGGAGACCATGGGCTATTTGTAGTGGGCCTTCGGCGGGTTGGGAGAGCGCATTCCAACGCGCGCCTTGAATCCCTTTCCGGAGCGGGGCTATGATCCACGCGGGCCGATTGACCCAGAATGAGCACCCGAGGGGTCTACTTGCTTGACACGAAGGCGCCGTCTTGCGGTTCGCCGGAAATCCACCATGATACGGGCCTTCAGCCCTGGCCGTAATCGTCGCATTTCTTCCTGGGCCTGCGGCCCAGGCTGGTATGATCGGCGCCTTCGGCGCGGTGCGGGCGGGCCGTCCACCACGGCGCATCTTCGACCCGCGCTCCCATTGGTCCGCACGTCCGTTGCGGCGCAGGTTTGTGTAGTAGAGGGTTCACGCCAACGTCAATCCGCCAAATTCTTACTTGGTCCCCCCTGTTTCCATAGACAGGGATGTCTGGGTCCCGCGCTTAAAGGCATTCAGCTTCAGTCCTCACTTTGGAATTGTTATCCATGACCGCTTCCCGCCCCAAGTTTGCCCCGCCGGAAACCGCCACGCGCCTGCTCGCCGCGCTGGGCGACGAGTTTGCCGTGGTCGAGAACCCCTCGCATGTGTTTCCGCCGTATGAATTGTATCCGCTGGCCCCGGCGCGCCGGACCGTCCGGGATACGCTTGCGGCGGCCGTGATGGACATGGACGGGACGACGACGACGACAGAGCCGTTGTGCATCAATGCGTTGCAAACGATGGTGGGGCGGATCAGCGGCCGGGACACGGACCCGGGGTGGCCGGGGCTCGATCCGGAACGGGATTATCCCCACATTATCGGCAACAGCACAACGCGCCATGTGGAGTACCTGCTCCGCGCGTATGCTTCGACCATCGACCCGGCGTGTTTCATGCGCGCGCTGGTGCACGCGGCGGCGTGGACGGTTGGGTTCTCGCGCGACGCCTCGCGGCGCCACGATCTGGACACGATGCTGACCGTGCTCGGCATAGCATCGTTGAAATCCGATCCCCGCTTTGTGGCGTTGTCGGAAGTAGAGCGGCACAACGGGCCGGACGCCCGGGCGGCGCTGTCGGCGCTGGCCGGCGAGCTTGCCGGGTATTATCCGGCGTCGGACTTCGCGCGGCTGACACGCGCGAGCGTGGAGATCTACTACCAGCGCTACCACGAATTGCTCGGCGCCGTGGCCGCGGCGGACGGCAAGCCCCTGCCCGCCTGGCTGAACCCGCCGGAAGGCGGCGTGCTGATCCAGCCCATGCCGGGCATTGGGGAATTCCTCGCGCTGATTACAGGCCTGCTCGGCGCGGAGGCGTCGCGCCTGGCGCCGCAGTTGCATGAAGCGCTGGGCGCCGGCGGGCTCACCGCCGACGCGCCCGACAAAACGTTGCGCCAACTTGGGGAGCATTTCGCGAAGCGCCCCGCGAAGGTGGCGCTCGTGACGTCGTCCATCGCGTACGAGGCCGGCATTGTGCTGCATGAAGTCTTTCGACAGCTCCATGCCGAATGCGCGTCCTGGGGTCTGAGCGACAACGTGACCGAACGGGTGCGCGCGCGGTTGGAAACCCCGGAGGTTTTCTACGACGCCATTGTCACGGCGTCGGATTCGTGCGAGATCCGCCTGAAGCCGCACCGCGATCTGTATTCGATCGCGCTCGGCCGTATTGGCCTGAATCCGGAGGAGTTTGGGAACGTGGCGGGATTCGAGGACAGCGAATCCGGCACGATCGCCATTCGCGCGGCGGGAATATCGGTGTGCTGTGCGCTGCCGTTTCACCTGACATCGGGGCATGGCTTTCAGGCCGCGAGCCATACGTGTCCCGGGGGTTTGCCGGAGGTTATGCTCCGGGAGCGCTGCTTCCTGCCGTAGCGGGCCGAAGTCCCCGCAATACCTGGATTATTCGGCGCCGATTCCGAATTGATTGGCTTCCCAGGTCATGTTCTCCTTGTTGGTCTGATTGAAGCGAATGGCGTCGCCGCTGGTGTCGTAGATCGTGTTCCGCTCGACGTGAAAGCCCTTGCTGCCCTGATCGAAGAAGATGCCGTTGTTCGGTGCGCCGCCGTGGGCGAAAGCGCTGCGGTGCACGCCGTGGAAGACGTTGCCGATGATGCGCGCGCCCGGCTGGAAGCCGAGGGTGTAGAGCGCGCCGCCGTCGGCGAGCATTTTCATGACGTCGTGCACGTGGTTGTGGGCTATCAGGGTCTCGCGCTGGCTGGTTTCCGTTTCGTTCCAGCGGAAACCGGAGGAGATGCCGGTGTAGGGCATGTCGCGAACCAGATTCTGGGTGATTTCGGTACGCTTGGCGAAGGCGTCGAAGATGCCAACGCAACCGTGATTCACGGCGCCGCACCGTTCGATCAGGTTCCCGGTGATGACGTTGTCCAGCGGCACGTCCTCGGGGCGGCTCCAGTCCGCCGAAAGATGGCGGTCTTCGTCCGGGGACTGCGGCGTCATGCTCCCGACGCCGCGCCATCCCACCATAATCCCGTTGCCACCGATGTCGGCCAGGGTGCATCGCTCCACGCGATTGCCGCGCGCGCCCGCGCCGAATGCGATCCCACCCGAGCCGGTATGGCGCACCGCGCAACGGTTTACCGTGCAGTCCTCCGCGTAGAGGAAAAGGATGGCCGCGGGCAGCACGAAGGTGGGCTCCTCAATGCGGGTGCCGTAGTGCCCCGCCTGGATGCCGAGGTATCCGAACTCCGGCAAGTCCCAGCGGCTGTGCTCAAACGTGATCCCCTCGAAGTGGAGGTTTCGCACCGGATTCTCCGGAGCCCCTTCGACGGCAATCAACTGATCCGAATACGGGGCGATGAATTCGCGGGTGTTGGGGTCTTCGCCCTCGGCGGCCTGGTAGGTTAAGAGACCCGAGGCGTAGTCGAGATACCACTCGCCGGGCGCGTCGACAAACGCGAGGGCATTTTCGAGGTATGCCGGCTTGTTGGTGCTGGCGCTGGTGTAATCCCCGTGCCCCACCCAGCCCATGGGGTTCGCCATTTTGAGGGTGCGGTCATTTGAGGACGCTACGATGACCCGGGAGATGGACCAATTCTGGTACATGACGAGCTCGGCGCTGGCGCCGGCCAGATTCTCGACGCCGGGCGACGTGTTCAGCACGATGCCGGTCAGATCCTCAGAAACGCCGGCCACGCGCATCAATTCAGGGTAGTTGGGAAAGCGCCCCCGGGAAAGGCGCTCGCCATCGGCGTACAAGTCGCGAAAACGCCATTCGCCCGCGACCGCCTCGGGCAGCGTCACGCTCCAACGGTTCCCCGCCTGTTTCTCCCAACCGGTGATGGCGCGCCCGCCCGAAAAAACGACCGACTCCCCCGGATACGCGCGGTAGGTGACGCGCCGCTTGTCCGTGCCACCATCTTCGGGACCGAAGCGCAGCGGTTCCGCGAGCGTGTAGGTTCCTTCGCGCAGGACAACCGTAACATTCTGGCGCGGGGCGTCCGCAATCCGCGCGCGCACGGCCTTTTGCACGGCTTCGAGCGTGGCGAAGGGCGCTTCGAGCGTGCCCGCATTGGCGTCGTCCCCTCCGGGCGAAACGGCGAAGTCGGCGTTCACTTCGGGATTCCCGCCAAGAAGCCCGACCGATACCAGGAGCAGAGAAAAAAACATACCGCAAACTCCGCAGCTGCCCCGCGCCGCTCCACCATGGCGGCGCCGGGGCGCTGCGGCTATGATAGCGGATCCGGCGGGCCGTTCGGAATTCGTGCGCGGGTGGATGCCGGAGGCGGCGGGACGCTACAATAGCGGTTTCTCCCGAACAATAACCTTGAGAGAATCCATGCAAATTGACAACAGCCTCTCTGCGGGCGATCTTTCCACGAAACTGAGCCAGTTTTTTGCCCTGGCCGGCCCGAAACTTATCGAACTGGACCAGAGCTGGGATCCGGCGGCGGGTTCTCCAGTGTTTACCGAAGCGGGCCGCTACACGAGCCGCGGCTGGACCGAGTGGACGCAGGGTTTCCAGTACGGCTGCCTGGTGCTGCAGTACGACGCGACGAATGACTCGCGCTATCTGGACCTCGCAATAAAACGCATTCACGACCACATGGCGCCGCACGTGAGCCACACGGGCGTGCACGATCACGGCTTCAACAACCTTTCGACCTACGGCAATGTGCTCCGCCTCGCGGACGAGGGGCGGATACCCCTGGACAGCGACGCGCGGGCGTTCTACGCGCTGGCGATCAAGGTCTCCGGGGCGGTGCAGGCGGCGCGCTGGTCGCGCATCGCGGACGGCACGGGATATATCCACAGCTTCAACGGCCCGCACTCCCTGTTCAGCGACACGATCCGTTCCTGCCGTATTCTCATGCGCGCGCACCAGCTCGGGCATGTGCTGATGGGCGAGGGCGACACGAAGATTTCGTTGTGCCGGCGCGCGCTGGAACACATCCAGAGCACACACCGCTACAACGTCTACTACGGGCAGGGGCGGGACCACTATGATGTCCGGGGGCGCGTCGTGCACGAGAGCATATTCAACATGAGCGACGGCCAGTACCGCTGCCCGAGCACGCAGCAGGGGTATTCGCCGTTCAGCACGTGGACGCGCGGCCTGGCGTGGGTGCTGCTGGGCGCGGCGGAGGAACTGGAGCTTCTCCCCCACCTCGACGACGCGGATCTCGACGGGCTCGGCGGCCGCGCGGCGGTGGAGGCGATGTTGCGGGAGATGGCGGCGGCGACGGTGGAATTCTACATTGCAAATACGACGCTCGACGGCATTCCGTTCTGGGACACGGGCGCGCCGGGGCTGGCGGAGATCCCGTCGTACCGGGACCAAGTCTCCAATCCGCACAACTCCCACGAGCCCGTGGACAGTTCAGCGGCGGCCATCTCGGCGCAGGGCCTGCTCCGGCTCGGGCGCGCGCTGGGCTTGGACTCCGAGCCGGGCCGGGCCTTCTGGCAGGCGGGGCTGACGGTGGCGCAAACGCTGCTGAGCGCGCCGTACCTCTCCGAAGACCCGGCGCACCAGGGGCTACTGCTGCATTCGGTGTATCACCGCCCGAACGGCTGGGACTATATTCCCCAGGGCCAGGTCGTTCCGTGCGGCGAGTCGTCCATGTGGGGCGATTACCACGCGATGGAGCTGGCGGTTTATCTCCAGCGCATCGTTGATGACGCGCCTTACCTGACCTTCTTCGGGCCGGTCGCATAGCCGGGCCGATCTCGGCTTTCAACGAACAGGATTTATCATGAATACGCACACCATCGGCATTATCATGAACGGCGTCACGGGACGCATGGGCACGAATCAGCACCTGGTGCGTTCCATACTCGCGATCCGCGAAGAGGGCGGGCTCAAGGTGGGCGACGACACCGTTATCCTGCCCGATCCCGTTCTCGTGGGGCGCAACGCGAACAAGCTCGCTGCACTGGCCGAGTCCTGCGGCGGGCTCCGCTGGTCGACCGATCTGGCGAGCCTGCTAACGGACGTGAATTATCCCCTCTATTTCGACGCGCAGGTCACCCAGCGGCGTTTTCCCGACGTGAAGGCGGCGATTGCGGCCGGCAAGCACGTCTATTGCGAGAAGCCGTGTGCGGAAAGCACGGCGCAGGCGCTCGAGCTTTTCCGGCTCGCGGAGGCGGCGGGCGTGAAGCACGGGGTCGTGCAGGACAAGCTGTGGCTGCCGGGCTTTCTGAAGTTGAAGCACCTGATCGACACGGGGTTCTTCGGGGAGATCCTCTCGGTGCGCGGCGAGTTCGGCTATTGGGTCTTCACCGGCGAAGACCAGCCCGCGCAGCGCCCCTCGTGGAACTACCGCAAGGAAGATGGCGGCGGAATTATCGTGGACATGCTCTGCCACTGGCGCTATCTGATCGACAACCTCTTCGGGAACGTAACGAGCGTATCGTGCCTGGGCGCGACACACATCCCCACGCGCTATGACGAGCAGGGCAAGCCCTACAACTGCACGTCGGACGACGCGGCCTACGCGACGTTTGTGACGGACCGCAACATCGTGTGCCACTTCAACTCCTCGTGGTGCGTTCGCGTCCGGCGCGACGACCTCGTGACGCTTCAGGTCGATGGCACGAAGGGCTCCGCCGTGGCGGGGCTGCGCGAGTGCGTCACGCAGCACGCGGCGAATACGCCCAAGCCCGTGTGGAACCCGGATATCGCCAACCCGATCGACTTCAACGCGGGGTGGACCCCGGTCCCGACGAACCGCATCTACGACAACGCGTTCAAGGCGCAGTGGGCGCTGTTCCTGCGGCACCTGGTGCTCGACGAGCCGTTCCCGTGGGGCCTGAAGGAAGGCGCGAAAGGCGTGCAGCTTGCGGAGCTGGGGCTGAAGAGTTGGGCGGAGCGGCGCTGGCTGGATGTGGAAGCGCTGTAGCGGAAGGGATGGCGGCGGCGCTGGCGCGCTCTCAGACAGAAATGTCTGAGTCCCTATTCAAGAGTAAGCAGTCTTTCTTAATCGGGTAGGCTCATGAAAAAAGTTGCTCTTATTACCGGCGCAAGCCGCGGGATTGGCCGGGGCATCGCGCTGACGCTTGCCCGGCACGGATACGACATTGCGGGCGTGGCCACGAACCCGGATCCGGCGGACACGACTTCGGGCCTCTACGAGGTGAAGGCGCGCGTCGAGGATCTGGGCCAGTCCCTCTGCCCGATCCGCGGGGACGTGGCGAATCTGGACGATCATCCCCGCATCCTGCGGGAGGCGCTGGACGCATTCGGGCAGTTGGACGTGCTGGTGAACAATGCGGGGGTCTCGTTGGCGAAACGATTCGACATCTTGGAGACGACGCCCGAGAGTTATGATCGCGTGATGGGCATCAACCTGCGGGGCGCCTTTTTCCTGACGCAGACGGTGGCCAACCACCTGGTGGCGCACCCGAATAAGGGCGCCGCGATCACGCCGGCGATTATTTTCATCACAAGCATCTCGGCGACGGCGGCGAGCGTGAACCGGGCCGAGTATTGCATCAGCAAGATGGGCGGGACGATGGCGGCGCAGCTGTATGCGGTCCGGCTCGCGGATCACGGGATCAACGTGTTTGAAATTCAGCCGGGCGTCATCCGATCGGACATGACGGCGGGGGTCACGGAGAAGTACGACAGCCTCATTGAAGGAGGTTTACTCCTTCAGAAGCGCTGGGGCACGCCGGAGGATGTGGGCAAAGCGGTGGCGGCGCTTGCCGAGGGGTATTTTGATTACGCGACGGGGTCGGTGATCGAGGTGGGCGGCGGCTTTGGCGTGCGGCGGCTGTAGGGCGCGGCGAGCGAGCGGGTGAGGCGGCCTGGTGGGGTGCGGGCCTGCGCCGGATCAGGCAGGACGCCCAGCCTCCCGGGGTATTGGGGGCAGGAGCGCGAGGGCGATGAGGAAGGCGGCGGCCAAAGTGAGGGGAAAGTGGTAGCGGGAGGCCTGGGAGATGGCGGCGAGGGCAATGGTGGCGGTGTTCACGAGAAAGGGTATATAGACGATGAGCCAGGCGGAGTTTCGGGTGCGAAGGGCGAGAACTGCGCACGCGATCAGGATGAGATAGAGGGGCAGGGCGGGCCGCCAGAAGAGCCATTGCCTGCCGGGGGCGGCGGTCCAGGCGAGGGCGGCTTCGAGTTGGTCCGGGATGTCGAGGAAAACCTGGAAGTTGGAGAGCCCGAGACCGTTGCGCGTTATGCCGAGGAAGTAGGTCTCCATGGGCACACTGGTGGTCCACGGAATACTGAGGTAGGCGCTTCGGTCCCAGAAGTACCGGGCCGCGGTGAGGGGGTTGCGTGCGACCAGCGACAGGTAATACCGGTCGAGTTGGCCGCGTAGCGATTTTGCCTCGGCGCGGTGGTAAACGCCATTTAGGAAGGGCATCGTGGTGGCGGCGACGCGGCGCTTGTCGTAGGCCCAGCGGTCTTCAAGGTCGCGGACACGGGCCAGGAACTCGTACTCCGCATTGGACATGGGGACGTCGCGATCGAGCAGGATGGCGGTGTGCGCGGCGAGGAGGTCGTGAAGGCCGCCGTCGGTTTCGGCGATGGGGATGCGGTTGAGGACGGCGACGCGCGCGAGCATGACGGTGGAGAGCATGACCGCAATGCAGATCAGGAGGCGGCGCCACTGCCGGTGCAGGAAAAGGGCGAGGAAAGGGAGCGTGCCGGCGGCCATGAGGGGGCCATTGTGGCGGAAGAGTGTGGCGGCGCCGAAGGCGAAGCCGAGCAGGGCCCAGGGCATCCATCGCGCGCGCCCGCCGCGGAGCGCGATCCAGGCGATACAGAGGCATCCGGCGAACATGCAGAGGGCGTAGGGCGTGTCCTTGATGAGCGCGATTATGCTGGTGAGGTTTTTCGGGGAGCAGGTCATGAGGGCCCAGGCGGCGAGCACGGCGGCGCGCGGGACCCCGGCCTGCCAGAGGAGGTTGGCGGCGAACGCGACGAGGCCGGCGCCGATGAACACCTGCGGCAACGCGACGGCGTCGGGGGAATCCCAGAGGTGGCGCGCGAGCCACATGAGCCAGGCGTAGAAGGGCGGGTGCTGCGGCTCAAACTGGAAGGTGGCGGACTGTTCCCACTGCTGGAGCGAATCGACGTTCAGCGTGCCGGGGTAGAAGGCCACGAGAAAGATAAACCAGACCAGGAAGGTCCCGCCCCAGAGCGCGGCGAGTCGGCGCCACGGGTAGGGGCCGGCCAGGTAATCGTGCTCCGTGCCCCGCGCGAGGGCGGCGAGCAGCTGGGGTCCGGATCGGTACAGCGCGCGGCCGGCGAATCCAAGCGCGACAAGCAGCGCAAAGATCACGGGAAACCAGTGCGCGGCGCGCGTCCCGGGGTAAGACGCGTCCGGCAGGGCGAGGCCGCCGGGCACGATATCCGGCTCCCAGGAACGCGTCACCAGTCCCACGGGCGCGCGGGGCGGTCCATCCGGGGTGAGGAAGGTATGGGGTGCGGGGCCGTTCACCACGAGGCGGCGGACATCCAGGGGCCCGCCATCGGGCGCCACGAATTGCAGGCTTGCGAGTGCGCGCGCGGGGATGCGTCCGCCGTAGCGTTGGAGGCGTTCCAGGGGCGCGAGCGGCGCGACCACCCTTCCGCGCCCCTCGGATTTGAGATCCAGGGTGCGGGACTCCCCGGATCCGTCGCGCACGAGCGCCGAGCCGGACATCAGGTCGGTTTCGAAGGAGAGGTAGGCGCGCGGCCCGATGCCCCAGCCGGAGAGGGCCAGGGTGGCGGGGCGCGCGGCGCCGGTGAGATAGAAGAAGGTGTGCACGGCGGCCCAGGCCTCGGGCGGGTCCAGCGCGACGGAATCGGGCGAGGCCATGGCGATTACCTGAAAGCCGCCGTCGAGTTCGCCGCCCGGTGGGGCGGTGACATCGGCGGCAAAACGGTGCGGCGCGTAGGCGGCATCAATGGCCTCCAGTGCGACCTCCCCCCCCTCCCACCGCGCGACGAGCCCCCCGCCATCGCGGGGGGCGATGTCGATACTGAGCTCAACCTGTACGGCGCGGGAAATCACCATGCTTGCAAAGGCCGCAAGTATGCCTGAAATAGCGACGATTCGCCCCGTTTTGCGACCGTTCTTATTCACAAGTGGTCCCTGCTGCGCGCTCCCGCTGCCGAAGCATTATCGAGACTTCACTACGAGTCACTTCGACGTCTAATCCAGGCGCAAAGGCCTCGGTAAATCGGTACGGCCAGGGCATTGGTCAAGTTTAAGGCCACAAGCGCCGCAACGACGATAAGGCGGCTGGCGATCGCGTACTGAAACGCGGCCGGAGCATCCGCGCCAAAGGCGGATAGTGTAGCTACCCACCCCCACTCTATCACGCCCAATGCTCCGGGTACGAATCCCAGGACTAGGGCGCAGGTGACCAGGGCGTAGCAGTACAGCATGACGTCCAGCCCGATATCGAGACCCACCGACCACGCGACGAGCCAGGCGCGCAGCACGAGGTTGAGGAATCGGGCGGCGGACAGGGCGTAGATCGCCGCGAGCGCGCGGGGTTCGTAGAGGCGGGCGAAACTGCCGCCGCCTCCGCCCGCCGGGGGGAGCAGGCGCGCCAGAACGGAAAGCGCCCGCGCGGCGCGTGGCAACATGGCTCCGCCCAATGCGGCGAACGCGATGCCCCCGGCAATGAGCAGGGCGAGCGAGGTTAGCGCGGCCCCGGCGCCGCCAATCTTTCCGAGGAAGTAGAGGAGCGCGGGTGGCAGTACAACCAGGGGAACGAGAATATCGAATGCCTGGTCGTGGAGGGCGCCGGCGGCGGCACGGCGGACCGGCACCCGGTGGTGAATGCGTAATGCGATACTTCGGCCGGCCATTACGGCGATCTGCACGGGCAGCACTTGCGCGAACAACGCGATAAGGGCCGTGTAGTGGTAGTAACCCAGGCCGAGATCCGCGCCGACAGCAGTGAGGCGCGTGACAAAACGCCACTTCCATGCGGTCAGCAGACAGTGGAGCGCGGTGGTGGCGAAAACGAGTACGAGCCCCCAGGGCTTAAGGGGGCGGAGGGTCTCCAACATTTCGGACCAGGGCACGGGCGAATGGTGGAAGAAGAACGCAAGCAAGACGGCGCCCAGCACGATCCCCGCCAGCGTGAATGCCGCCGAAGCCCGGCCGGGCGCGGGCCTACGCATACCACGCCTCCGGCAAAGTGCGATCCAGCAATTGCTCCAGATCGGCAAGTCCCGCCCGCAACTCCCGTACGAGATCATCGGGCAGGCGCGCTGGCGGCATCGCCACCGAATGCGCCCCCGGCGCGTACAGCACGCGGTTTATCAGGCGGTTGTGCTTGAGCCACCCAACCGCGTTCGCCAGGCCGGCCCGCCGCGCCGCCTGGGCCGCCCGGTAGACCAGCTGGGCCAGCGGTTCATGGCGGGCGGTGCGTGTCGGGTTCACGCGTTGAAATGTGCTCGGAGCGACAAACTCGGGGTCGACTTCAAGAAAAGTATACACCGATTTCGCAAAGGCGAGCGGGTCCGCGCGCAAGTCGTCGTAGAACAGCACCCGAATCTGCTCCCGTGGGAATCGGTCAAAAAACGCTTTCAGATTTCCGTAGTAATCCACCCGATGTATGGTGTCGGGTCGGGCGCAAAATTCCGCCAACGACACATCGGGTCCGATATGGGTCGTCCGGGAATACTGATAGTTCGACAACACGTACTCCCGGGGATCCCGCAAGCAGCAGATCAACTTCACCGCCGGGATCGCACCCGCGATCCGCCCGGCCACGAGAGGCGATTCGTAGTAATCGTGCGAGAGCTCCCCCACCGCCCGCGCGCCCGCCGCGCCGTCGAAAAATCCCCGGTACCAGTCGAGGCCCTTGTCGTAATGGCGGTCGAAGAAATAGATGTCTTTTGCCGCGGGCACGAAGATCTGCGGGTGTTCCCGCAGTATTTGGTAGAGCCAGGTCGAACCCGCCCGGGCGACCCCGATATACAGGAAGTTCGGAAGCCTTCCATGGCCCATGATCGTCACGCCTCCCGCTTCCGCGCCACGCAAACCAGCTGATCGCCGAGGCCAGTAATCCCGAGGAACACATTGGCCGCGCGTATTCCCGCCAGGGCGAGCGGCCCGGTCAGGCGCCGGTACCAGTGGAGATATCCTTCGCGATGCGCCACGCGGGCATCCGCGGGAACTTCGCCACGCGCGCTTCGCGGCAGGTAGCGGAGCCAATCTTTCAGATAGAGGTCACAGGTGGAGACCCATACCAACTCGAATCCCAATTGCGCCAGCATGCGCGCCAGTGAACGCCGGCTAAAATACGACAGGTGCTCGGGGGGAATCACGACGCCCGCGGACGCCCCAAAACAGCGTAGCGAAAGGCCCGCCACGTTGGGAACCGTGATAAGGAGACATCCACCCGGACGCAGGGCATTCCGGATGTAGGCCAGCAACGCGGCCGGGTCGCGGTCGTGCTCCAGCACATCCAGGAGCGCGGCCGCCGCGTAGGTATTGGCAGGCAGCGAAACATCGGACCAGGCGCCGCGGTGAATCGTCGCGCTCGACGCCTTCTCCGCCAGTGCGGCCGCCGTATCCGAGATCTCGATTCCCGTTACCGGGCCCCAGCCGGCGCGCTCCGCGACCTGAATAAACTGGCCAGCGCCACAGCCCACGTCCAGCAGCGGGCCGGGGCCGATCCGTTTCTCCGCCCGCCCCAGCATCGATTCCCAGAGCCCGATTTTGTGAACGGGCTCCACCTCCCAGGAACAGCAGGAGCTGAGCCCGGACGCCAGCGCACCGTAGTACTTCGACAATGCGCCGCCGGTTGGCGCGGGATACACGAAGCCGAATTGACAGGGGCCGCACCAGTAGAGCGTGTACCCCACTTTCTCCAGCCACATTTTGCAGTTTCCACCGTGGCAGACCGGGCATGAGGGTCCGGGGCCGCTCATCCGCGCGCCTCCCCCGCCACCCGCGTGTAAACGGCTTCATAGGCTTCCGCCGCCCGTGGAAAGTCGTACTGGCGCGCCCAGGCACGCCCCCGATCCTGTTCCGCGGCGTAGCGGCCCTCCGGAAGATCGAGAAAATGCTGAATCGCCTCGGCCAGTTCTTCTGGACTGTCCGCGCAAACCGCGCCGCAGCCCGATTCCCGAACGAGGTTGCGCGCGGCATTGTTGGGGGTGTCGATGGTAATTGGAACGGCGCCCGCCGCCGCCGCTTCAATGACGACAATACCGAATCCCTCGCGACGCGAAGGCAGCACCAGCAGGCGGGCGGCCTTCATGACGGCGATGACGTCATCATGGCAATCCAGGAACCCCGAAAATGTTACCGTCTCGCTCAGCCCAAGTTGCACCACGAGTGCTTCCAGGCGCGGGCGCTCCGGCCCGTCGCCCACGATGCGGCAGCGCAATCCGGGCCGATGCGCCGCCGCGAACGCAACAGCCTCGATCAGCAAATCCGCGCCCTTTGACTTGATTAGACGCCCGACAAACAAGACGTCGTACGATTCCCGGCCCGGTTGCGCGGACTGAATGGCGGGCCAGTCTAGCCACGGCGTGATGGTCGTCAGCCGCGCGGCGTCCACCCCCGCACGGGAAAGGGCCTCCGAGGTCTGTGGCGAAATGGAGACGATGTGCCGGGGCAGGCGCATGGCGTAGCGCTCCACGGCGCTGGCAACGCGCGCTTTGATCTCGGATCCCAGGTATTCCCGCCAGTGATCCCGCCCCCAGCACTCCAGCCATGTGGATACCAGCGCGGCCCCCGAAGCGCGGCATTGAAGGTGGGCCGCATAAAGGGGAAAGTAGGGAATGGACATACAGTCCACCACGTCAAACGGGCCCAGTTGCCGGAGGGCGCTGCAGGCCGAGCGCGCGAAGCGGAGCGCCTGGCGCACGCCGCGCGCGTCCCCGGCCTGGAGCGTGCCGGCCGCATCGGGCACGCAAATACCGTGAATCCGGACGCGGGGCGCGACCTCAATGACTTCCGGCCCGTCCCACATTTTCAAGCCGAGCACACTTACATCGTGGCGCTGCCCCAGATACCGCGCCAAGTCGTGAAAGAGCTTTTCGCCGCCCCCCACGGAGTACGGGTAGACGCCATCGTAGACCAACGCAATACGCACCCTAATTCGCCTCCGGATGGCCATGATCCGCGACCGGGGCCGCCCGACCAATGTGCTCCAGGGCGATAATACTCAGCACGAAGGAATTCAACACCACCTGCACCCCCAGTATGAGCGCGAAGGCGGAGGGAATCACCAGGGCGCGGGTGAGTTCGCGCGGAAACGTCTCAAATCCGGTTACCCCCCACCAGACGGTGGCGGCGGCGATGCCGATTGTTCCGAGGAGAAAGACGGCAATGCCCGCGGCGACTCCGCGCTCGAGCGTGAGCGCGCGCCGCAACCGGCCGAGATGCGCCTCTCGCGGCAGCAACCCTTCGCGCTCGGCGAAGGTCCGCACGAGCACCGAGAAAAAGATGGATTGCATCCCGATCATGGCGAGCGCGAGCGCGACAACGAACGTGTTCGTGCGGGGCGAGGACAGCAGCAGCATGAGCACCGCCACAATGCCGCCGCCCGCGACCATAACAAGACCCGGATAGAGAAAGAGCCAGCGCGGGCTGAAAATGAGCAGAAAGCGCAGGTGGCGCCAGCCGTCCCGCCATGATCGAAGGTGGGGCGGGCGGTCGCGTCCGTCGGGGCTGAGGGTTGTGGGGACTTCGGTGATGCGCATGGCGCCCAGGGCCGCCTTCACCACGATTTCGCTGGCGAACTCCATGCCGGTCGTGCGCAGATCCATGCGATCGAAGGCCGCCTTGCTGAAGCCGCGCAGGCCGCAGTGAAAATCGCGAATCGGGGTGCGAAACAGGAGCCGGCCGAGGTAGCTGAGGACCGGATTGCCGAGGTAGCGATGCAGCGGGGGCATGGCGCCCGGCGCGATGCCGCCGGCGAAGCGGTTTCCCATGACCAGGTCATGGCCTTCGCGCAGTTTGGCGATGAAGGGCTCCAGGTGGGCGAAATCGTAGCTGTCGTCGGAATCCCCCATGATGATGTAGGTTCCCCGGGCGGCCTCGATGCCCCCGCGCAGCGCGGCGCCATAGCCCTTCGCCTTCACGTCCACGACCCGGGCTCCGCACTCCCGCGCAATCTCGCGGGATCGGTCCGTGCTGCCGTTGTCGGCGATGATCACTTCGCCCGCGGCTCCGGCGGCCTCGAGCGAAGCCAGGGCCTTGCGCACACAGATCCCCACGGTCTTTTCCTCGTTGAGGCAGGGCATGACCACAGAGACTTCGACTGAATTCACGGCGCTGGGTTCCCGGACGTTGCTGGAAGATCCTGGGGCGGCATCCGGGGCCGCCCCAGACCTCTCCCGCGCCATGGTACGGGCGCGCGGGAACCGCGATCAACCCCCGGCTTCCGGCGCCGGCGTGAGCAGCTTTGCAATCTCTTCCAGGCCCAATTCCCGCGCGATATCCAGGGCAGTCTGACCACTGGCGCTCGCCGCGGCGGGTGAAACGCCCGCCTCCAGCAGCCAGCGCACAGTTTCGGCCTGCCCGCCGGCGGTCGCGAGGTGGAGCGGCGTGTAGCCGCCGCCGAATCCACCCGGCGCCTCCAACGAAACGCCAAACTCTTTGAGTTGCCGGAGCGCCCCGGTCTGGCCGTACTGCGCGGCCCAGTGCGCGGGCGCGCGACCCAGCGTCTCGGCCGCCACCAGATCGGGGTACATGGAAAACAGTTCCCGCAGCCCCGCCACGTCGCCGCGGGTAGCGGCGGCGAGGTATTCCTCGCAAACCACGGCGTCGAGCACGGCACGAACGCGCGCGGCGGCGGTTTCGCCATCCAGGTTTTCGCCGGCTTCATCCGCCGGGCTCATGGCGAGCATCGCGCGTGGGGTGAAGCCCTGGCTGTTGCGAATGCGGACGCTCGCGCCGCAGGCAATCAACTGGCGCACGGCGTCCACCGACCGGGCCGCGGCGGCGGCGTGCATGGGCGTGCTGCCGACGGCGTCCAGCAGATCCGGGCCTCCCCCCGCCGCACAGAGGAATTGGATGGCCGGGGCATTACCCGCGCGCGCGGCTTCGTGCAACGGCGTCTGCCCCGCCGAGTCCCGAACATCGGGCGCCGCGCCGGCTTCCACGAGCGCTTGCATGATCCTGGTGTTACCGCGCCGGGCCGCGTGGTGCAGTGGCGCGCAGCCCGCGGAATCGGACGCGTGGACGCTGGCGCCCGCCGTAATCAGGGCGCGCAGCGGCTCCAGGCCTCCCTGCGCCGCCGCGACGTGTAGCGGGGTAAGGCCCGAGTTATCTTTCGCGGTCGCATCGAGACCCAGCTCTATGAGCCAGGCGGCGGCTTCGCCTTCGGAGCGCGCGGCGGCCGCGAACAAGGGAGATCGCCCCTGTTCATCCGGCGCGCCGGCCGGCACGCCGCGGGCGTGCAGTTCCCGGGCGAGGGCCACGTGGCCGGCTTCCACGGCACGGTACAAAGCATTTTTCATCGCGGAATCCGCGGCATCAGGGGCCGCGCCCCGGTCAAGGAGGAGCAACGCTACCGCGTCCGCTCCCGCGCTTGCCGCAACAAGCAGCGGGGTCTGGCTGGCGGCATCCTTCGCGTCGGGGGGACACCCGGCATCCAGCAGCGCCGCCGCAATGTCCGCCGCGCCGGCCGCCGCTGCGCCGTGCAATGGCGTCCGGCCTTCGGCGTCGAGGCCATCGGCAGGCAGGCCCCGTTCCAGCAACCAGGAGACGGTCTCCGCACGCGCATTCGCGGCGGCGAGGTGGATAGGGGCTCGCCCCTCCGGGCCCGGCTGTTCGAGCACGCCCTCGCGCACTGCCATCACGTCCAGCAGCGGCGTAAGCCCGCGCCGGGCCGCCAGGAGTATGGGCGACCAGCCCTCGCTATTGGGCGCGGCGGGGTCGGCCCCGGCCTCGATCAAGATCGTCGCCTTTTCAGCGCTGTTGATGTCGACGGCCACGTGCAGGGGCGTCCTGCCGCCGGGATCGGCGAAGGCCGGATCCGCGCCGCGCTCGACCATGTGGGCCACGACCTCGGGCGAATTGGCGAGGACCGCCTCATTGAGCAGGGTGCGCTCGTGTCCCGCGTTGCGCGTGGCGTTCAAGTCGGCCCCGGCCTCAATAAGCCGGTCCGCGCAATCCAGGTGCGCCTGCCTCAGCGCCATGGCAAGGGGCGAATCTCCCTCCATATTGGTCAACTGGACCTGCGCGCCCTTTTCGAGCAAGAATTCAACCACCGCGACCTGGCCTGCGCGCACCGCGGCCATCAGGGGCGTGTTTTGCAGCGCATCCGGCAGATCAACCGCATCGGGCCTATCGTCAAGCGCCTCGCGCACGCCGGGGAGATCGCCGTAACCCGCCATGAGATGCAAGGGGAGCATCTGGCCGGCGCGCCGGAAGAATCGCGTCACCTCCCAATGCCCCTGCTGTGCGGCCAGGACCGCCGGTATCGAGAGTCTGTCGGGGTCGGCCAGGCTGTTCATGTCCGCGCCCAGGCGCACGAGGTGTTGCACGGCGAACAGTTCCCCGGCCTCGGCGGCTTCGTGCAGCGGGGTATAATTCCGGGCGTTGCGCGCTTCGAGCGAGCCGCCGCGGCTGGCCAGGTGTTCGAGTGTGTACACGTGGGTCGCTTTCGCGGCCAGGTGCAGCACCGAATTGCCCAGCGCGTCCTGTAGCGCGATATCCGCGCCCCGCCCAATCAGCGCTTCGGCGATGTGGGGCCGATTCTCCGCCGCAGCCACGTGGAGCGGGGTCTGGCCATCCGCGTTACGAACGTTTACATCGGCCCCGCCCGCGACGCGATCGATTACGGCATACAAGTCGGCGGCCGCGACGGCGTCGTGAAGTGAGGCATGGGGCGCCAGGCCCGCCACACGCCAGGCCCGGGGGGCCAGCGGGTGCGCCACGCCGCGCCTGAACAGGTCGAGCAGTGCGTCCAGCGTGGGTTTCGGTTCGAGATCCTCGGCGCGCACGGGCGGGCGGTAGGGTTTCGGATCGATCACCAGCGGCTTGCGTCCGGGAATGGGCTGGCCCGTAAATGGATCGAGGACGGCGTCGGGCGGCAGTTCAACCGGGGGCGGCGCCGGCGGGTTGGGGAGCGCCGCGCGCGTTGGCACGCCCTCGGAAGTCGGGGGCGCATCCTGCTTGCACGACAGGCCGGCCAGCGCGCCCAACAGAACGATGGGGGCCACGCGAATCCAATTGAGGTCCATGGCGCCGTTCCTCCTCTACCCTTGCGACTCCACGCGCGATCCGTATTTGGGACAGCGTACGGCCCTGTCCCCTCCTGCCGCAGTGTAGTGAAGGGGCTGGCAGCAGGTCAACCGGCGGGGTCTGCGGCCGTTTCCGTCGCGGCTCCGGCGGCGAGTGCGGCGTCGATGTCCGCGCGCATGGCGCTCTCGAATCCAAAGGGAGACACGCCGACGTGGATGGCGGAAATGGTTCCCGAGCGATCGATAATCACGGTCTGCGGGATGCCCGTTACGCCATAGCCGTCGGCGACGAGCCCTTTTTCGTCCAAGAGCACGGGGACGGATAGTTTGTTCTGCTCGAAGAAGTCCTTCACGAGCCGTGCGTCTTCGCGGATGTTCACGGCGTACACGGCGACGTTGCGATCCGCATACTCCCGGGCCAGGGCGTCGAGCACCGGCAGCCCCTTCCGGCACGGCGGGCACCACGAGGCCCAGAAATCCAGCACGACGACGTCCTTGCCGAGGTGGTCCGCCAACGCGACGGAATTGCCCTCCAGCCCGTTCAGGGTGAAGGGCGGCGCGGGCTGTCCGTTCAGGGGATGGGCGGGGGCCCAGGCGACCAGGTAGACGAGGAAGACGCCGGCCAGAACGATTGCGGCGGTTGTGCCATATTCCCGGATGTAACGCATATACACTTTCTCCAGCGGTGGGATCCCCGTGTAGCGAAGTCTATTCGCGGGAGGGCGAAAATCAAGCCAGCGAAGCCGCGATATGACATGCCGGGCGCTCCGGGATTAGAATACCACGAAGTAACGCACGGCAGCCTTGGCCGCAACCAGAGAAATGATCACCACGAAGGGCGCGGTGACGGCGGGTGGGGGATTAGATTTGGAGCCACAAAGAGCGCAAAGAATACGGGAGAGCCTCTGGCCGCAACAAAGGAATTTATCACCACGAGGGGCACAGGTCGGCCGTTGGCCGAAACCAAACAAAGTTGAACCGCGAATTAACGCAAATGGACACGAATAATGAAAAAAGGACCGTCTCGCTTTGGGAATCGGAGGCTGAGTTCACGGCGTCCATGGGCCGTTCGAACCCGGCGCTCACGCTGCCTCAGTCTGGAAGGCTAAGCCACGTTGGCGGGCGTTGAACGTGTGGGTCGATGACGGCTCTGCCGAAGTTAATTTGAAAAGTCTTGTCAGCAAAACTCGTTTAAGACGGATAGAATTACAAAGGCCACGACGGAAAGAAGCTGGAGTGGGATTGATATTCACGCGAAGGCGCTAAGAAGCTGGTGTAGGCTTCATGCGTTCCTGATGCGATTGAACCACGAATGCACACGAATTGACACGAATCGCTCGAAACTTTCTTTCGGGCCTGAGGGTTTTTCGTAATGCTTTTATTTCAATTATTTATGGATGATGTCTTTTCGTTTTCTTGCAAAAAGAACAAGAAAGTGACGGATAGTAGAGTACGCATTACCGGAGCCCCCCCATGAAACTCACCCACCTTTCAATTACACGACGGGCGTTCCTGGCAATTCTGCTCATCGGTCTCGCGGGCTGCGCCACCAATCCGAATCACGTCTATCTGACGTGGCAGGGCGACCCGAGCACGACGATGACAGTCAATTTCCACAGCACGGAAGCGGCGTCCGACCTCACCCTTCATTATGACACCGAGTCTCGCGGCGGTGAGCCCGGCGCGTATCGCTATGCGGCATCCGGGGCGTCCCGCCAGATACCGGGGCTGAAGGACGAGCGCCACATTCATCACGTAGAAGCTACGGAACTCGAACCCGGCGCCACCTATCACTTCGTGCTGGCGGACGGCTCGGACGTCTTGACGGAGGAATTGCGCTTTCGCCCGCTTCCCGGCGGAAACGCGCCGCTCCGCTTCATCTCGGGCGGAGATATGGCGATACTTCCGCGCTCCTATCAGATTGCGCGCCTGGCGGGCAGCTACGACCCGATGTTCGCCCTCATCGGCGGCGATATGGCCTACGCCGACGGGAAGCTTAAGAACGCCTGGATGTGGGACCGCTGGCTTGACATGTGGGAGGAGCACATGGTCACGGCGGATGGCGTGATGATCCCGATGGTGCTGGCGATCGGCAACCACGAGGTCAACAAATTGGAAGGCCCGCCGGAAGTGCGCGCCCCCTTTTACTACGGCTACTTCCCGCAGGGCGGGCGCTCGTATTTCACACTGCCGCTCCGGGACGACACGATCCTGATCGTGCTCGACTCCGGCCACGCGGTACCCCACGGTGGCGCCCAGGCCGAATGGCTGGACGAGGTGCTTGGCGCCAGCGCCGGCCTCCGCAACACCATCGCGGTCTACCACGCGCCGCTGTATCCCAGCCACCGGGATTACGAGGACGGGCGCGCGGTTGAGGGCCGGACCCACTGGCTGCCCATCTTCGACAAGCACGGGCTCCGGGTGGCTTTCGAGAACCACGACCATACCTTCAAGCGCACGAAGGTGTTGCGCGGGGGCGCGGTAGCGGAGTCCGGCACCGTTTACCTCGGCGATGGCAGCATGGGCGTCAACCCGCGGCCGGTCCAGGAGCGCTGGTACCTGGAAAAGGCCTCGGGAACGCCCCATTTCTGGCTGTGCGAGATCGACGACACGGGGATGCGCTTCCGCGCGATCAGCGCCGCGGAAGATCTGCTCGACGACCTGACGCTGAACTAGCCCGCCATGTATATCCTGCTTCCCCCGAGCGAGGGGAAATCCTCCCGCGCCGGTCGCGGTGTGTTGGGCGCGGACCCTGGCGTGAATCCGGACGATACGCGCGCGGTGCTGGACCATGTCAACCGGCTGCGGCCCGCCGAGCGCGCCCGGTTTTACGGCCTGAAAGATGCCGGCAAGTGCGCGGCGGCTCATGCCCTGAACACCGTCTGCTTCGAGGCATCCGCCCTGCCCGCGATCGAGCGCTATACCGGCGTGGTCTATGACCACATCGGCTACCCCACGCTGCGAAAGAAGGCTTCGGCGCGCAAACGGGTTCTGATCGTGTCCGCGCTGTTCGGACTGATTCCCGCGGGCGCGCCAATTCCGGACTACAAACTCTCGATGAACCCGTGGTTGGCCCGCTACTGGAAACCCATCAATTCGGCGCGCCTGGCGAACCTGGCTAGCGGCGAGCCGGTGCTGGATCTCTTGTCACAGAGCTACCGGAAGGCCGTGGAGCACCCCAACCTGATCACGGTGGATTTTCGCGTGGAGGGCGGCAAGAAGGCGGCCGGTCATTTCGGGAAGGCGATTAAGGGGCGTTTCGTGCGGTGGATTCTGGAAAACAACGTACAAAGCGCGGCGGATTTCGTGGATTTCACGGAAGAGGGCTACCGCTTCGACGGGTCGAATTTCGTGCAGTCCTGATTCGCCGTAAGCTTCCGCCAGCCGGGATTTTAGCGCGGCGCGCGGTTTGACACGCCATGCGGCATTTTGCTAGACTTTCGCTCCCGTTACATTTACGCGCGATCCCCCCCACAACGCGTGTAGCCATACGCTTATGTAAAAGGAGCGAGTCTGTGAAGACCTATGTCCCCAAAGAAGGGGAAGTGCAAAAGGATTGGCACATCATCGATGCCGAAGGCAAGGTGCTGGGCCGCGTTGCCGCCGAGGCCGCCAAGCTGATCCGCGGCAAGCACAAGCCCCAGTATACGCCGTACCTGGACTGCGGCGATCACGTCATCGTGATCAACGCGGCCAAGGCCAAGGTGACTGGTAACAAGATGGTGCAGAAGATGTACTACCGTCACTCGGGCTATCCGGGCGGCCTCTCGGAGATGAATTACGGCGAGATGCTCTCCCGTTTTCCCGAGCGCGCGATGGCGCTGGCCATCAAGGGCATGCTGCCGCACAACCGCCTGGGCCGGAAGTTGAGCACCAATTTCCGGGTCTATGCGGGCGCGGAGCACCCCCACGTGGCCCAGAACCCCAAGCCCTACGAAGTCAAGTAACGCTGGAGACTGCGAACCGTGATTGATAAGAAAACCAACGAGATTGTTGCTGTCGGTCGCCGCAAGCGGGCCAGCGCGCGGGTCCGGATTAAGCCGGGCACCGGCAAGTTCATCGTGAACGGCAAGGAAGTGAAGGACTACCTCGAGCGCGATGTGCTCGTGTCCCTCGCCAAGCAGCCGTTCGCGGCCACCGGCACCGTGGACCAGTTCGATGTGCGCGCCATCTGCGACGGCGGCGGCATTTCCGGGCAGGCGGGCGCGCTGCGCCTGGGTGTGGCCCGCGCCTTGATGGAAAACGACGCGAACCTGCGCACGACGCTGCGTACGGCCGGCCTGCTGACCCGCGACGCGCGCGAAGTCGAGCGCAAGAAGTACGGCCAGCCCGGCGCGCGCAAGCGCTTCCAGTTCTCGAAGCGCTGATTCCAGCCGCTCCGCATCCTACAGATTCCGCATCCCCCGAAGGTTTCCTCGGGGGATTTTTCTTTGCCATCTTGCACATGTTCCGGTGAAGCGACCTGCCCTGTGCTCTTGACGGCGCACGCATACTGGCAAGATTCGGTTCTATCCGGTATTCTGTAGGCGCTCACGCGAGGGGCGCCTCCCGCCGCGGGCGGCGTGGCGCCCCGGCGCCGTGACAAAGGGAGCGCGCGGCATGACGAAATCAAACCGGAGACTTGCTCAGGCACTGGGACCCGTATTGGCGCTGGGAATGCTCCTGTTTCTACGGCAGTTCTTCTTGCCGCCCGATCCGCCCTCGAAGGCGCCCGCGGATCCTGGCCCTGCCGCCGCCATCCCGAAAACGTCTCCGGGTAGCGCGGAGCGGTCGCCTGCCCCAGCGCCGCGGGGCTCTGGCGCGCCCGGCGCCGGCGAAGCGCTTTCGCTCGAAGCCGTCCTGGACGCGCTCCCGGCGAAACGCGCGGGCGGCGCGAGCATCACGGGTGTCGTGGTCGATAAGCGGGGAAAACCCTTGCCTGGTATGAAGGTTGTCGGCGCCGGGGATATGTTCGGTACCGACATCCCGCCCACGACGACCGAAGCGAATGGCGCATTCCACATCGCGGGGCTGGCACCGGGAGCATTCAAAATTATGGCGCTTCCCGCGGTGTCCGGTGGCCTGGGAATCGATTCGGGACTGCGCGAAGTCACCTTGGCGGAGGGGCAGCGGGTGACGGGCGTGCGGCTGGTGTATGAGGGGGCCAGCGAGCGCGCGGTTTCGGGGAGGGTGACGGATCGCCGCGGGCTTCCCATTTCCGGCGCCCGCGTGGAGGCCAACGATCCGACGTCGTCGATCATGTTTTCATCCCACACCGAGTCCGATGGCGACGGCTATTTCGTTCTTGAATCGCGCGAGGGCAAGCGCTTCTCGGCGTCGGTTTTCCACCCCGCGTATTCCACCGTTCATTTGCCACGCATCGAAGCAGGAACCAAAAATCTCAACGTTGTCATGGAAGGCCGGGGCGCTATCGTGGGACGTGTCGTGGAGGATCATACGGGCAACCCCGTCACCCGCTTCGAGGCAGGGGCCGGCGTGCGATTCTGGGACGCCACCCGTGGCGCCGAGAATCTTTTCGAAGATTCGGAGGGGCGCTTTGAACTGCCCTCCGTCGAAGCCGGCCTGGCGTATGTATACGTTCGCGCGGATGGATTCGCCCCGCTCCAAGTTCGGATTCCCCCGCTCCACAGCGACGAAACGAGGGATGTCGGCCTACTGCGGATGGCGCGCGGGGCGGCGCTTGATGGCGTCGTGGTGGACTGGACTGGAGTTCCGGTTTCCGGGGCCCTGGTAAGCGTCGGCGGCCCACAGTCCCACTCCCTGCAACCGGCAATGGTGCGCTCCAGTGAGGTCAATGGCAAGGCGTGCCACGCGATAACCGATGCCGAAGGGCGTTTTTCGTTGGAGTCACTTTCTCCGGTGCTCTCCGAGATTGTGGTGGAGCGCGCCGGCTACGCGCAAACGGTAAGCCCGCTGGCCCTGGCAACCGATCAGCGGACGGCGGTCCGGCTCGTCTTGACGGGATTCGCGGCGGTAGAAGGCGTGATACGGGCCAATGGGACGCCCGTTGCGCGCCAACACGTGAATATTGAATACGATCCGGCGAAGCCGCAGTTGTCCGGAAGAACCGACGAAAGTGGATATTATCATATTGAAGAGATTCCGGCGGGCGAGATCACGGTGCGCGCCGCAATCAATGCGGGTGGCGGCCGCCATTACGTGGAGGCCCGCGCGGAAACCGTGCCGGCGCACACCACGGTTGTGGACCTGGAGGCGCTGCATGGCGCGTCCGCGTTTACGGGAACCGTTTTTCGCGCGGGGGAAGGCGTCGCAAATCTCTCTGTCGCCGCCCGATCGCTCGCCGGTGATGAACAGGTGAGCGGGATGACGGCGGCCGGGGGAAAATTCCAAATCGGCGGGCTGCACGGTGGCGAGTACACGATCGTGGTGCTGGATCTCGCCTCGGGCGAACCCGAAGTCCTCGCTACACTTCAGGCGGCCGTTGACGAGGCGGAAACCGCGGTGCTGGATATCGATATCGACGTTCACGCCCCCGGCGCCGAGCCGGGATGGTAGGCGTCCCCAAAGCCGGAATGCAATGGGAACCGGGGTCTTTTCACAAGCGCAATGATCGCATGAAGTCTTGCGCTCCTCCCGCCACGGAATGTTCGCGATCCTTTGCGCCTGGCGGCGCGGTGGACAGCCGGGACGGCTATCCTACACTTGCGCCTTTCGGCGCTGAACACAGGCGGGACGCCCACCTCCGGCGCGTCATCGACCTGTGCCACTTTCCTTTCGGGGTGGTTTTGGCCGGGGGGCAGGGGAACGCCTGCCTCTTCCAATCCGGTTTTTCTTGTTTTTCCATCGCCGCCCTCTGCTACACTGCGCGCAGGAGGAGCAGAGCCCATGAAGCCGTCCACGCCTACCAACCCCGCTGTTTCCTGGTGGCAACCTGTACTCTTCGCCGCGATGGCGGGCGGCCTCGGCTGGGGGATACGTGGCCAATACGGCCACGAAACGGGCGCCATGATCGCCGGTGTCCTCGTGTCTCTTACTCTGGTGTTCCTTCTCTGTCCGGGGGTATCCACAATTCAGGCGATTCGGGCTGCGGCCCTGGGCACAATCGCCATGGGCGTCGGCGGCACGGAAACCTACGGCGTAACGCTGGGCCTGACGCACAATCCGGAGCTCGTGGGGAACTGGAGCGCGCTCCGCTGGGGGTTGCTGGGTTGCCTGGTCAAGGGCGCGCTTTGGATTGGTTTCGCGGGGCTCTTTTTCGGCATCGGCCTGGGCGGCAAACGATACCGCCCGCTCGAAATCCTGGGGCTGACGCTGGCCATGCTGGCGGTGTCCTTTGTGGGGTCGTGGCTCCTGAATTCGCCGTTCGACGTCGAAGAGCGCCGCCTGCCCGCCATACACTTCTCCAATCTCTGGCACTGGCTGCCGGAGTCCGATACGCGTCCCCGGCCGGAAGCCTGGGGCGGCCTGCTCTTCGCGCTGAGTCTCGCGCTGGCGTATGTCGCCCTCTGGAAAAAGGACACGCTCGCCCGCAATCTCGGCCTCTGGGGGCTTCTGGGCGGCGCGCTCGGATTCCCTATCGGACAGAGCCTCCAGGCCTATCACGCCTGGAATCCGGAGGTGTTTCAGCGCGGGATCTGGGTGCATCTCGATCCGCACATGAACTGGTGGAACACGATGGAGACCACCTTCGGCTGCATCATGGGCGCGGCCCTGGGGCTGGGCCTTTGGCTGAACCGGCGGCGGATTGACCTTGCGCCGGATCCCGAGGAACGCACGCTCCCGGCCGCTTTGGAGTGGGCGCTGCTCGGGGTGCACGCCGCCCTGCTCATTTATGTCCAGGCCGCTGGTGGTCGCTTCGCCGCCTTCTTCGACTCCGGCCTCGTCCTGATCGTCATTCCGCTATTTGTCGCGGTGCGCGGGCGGATTTGGCCGGTCTTCCAGATTCTGACCATCACCTTGCTGCCTATCACGATCAAGACGGTGCGCAACCTGGTGTACGAGGAAGCGGCCATCGGCCCCATCGCCGGCTGGATCCTCTACCTCGTGCTGCCGCTGGCCGCCGCCACCGCGCTCGCCGCGTGGTATCTGGCGCAGCCCCGCCGCACGGAGTCCAGCGGCGATTTCGTCGCCTGGGCGCTGCTGTTGAACCTGTGGCTCTACTTTGGCCTGAACTTCGCCTTCTTCCGCTATCCCTGGCCCTGGAGCGACTGGACCGGCCGCACGCCCAGCGGCATCGCGTTTACCGTGTTTGCCCTGAGCCTGACCGCGATGGTTTTGCTCCATCGCGATCGTGCGCAGTTGCTTCCCGCCTCCCGAAAATGACCCGTAACCGGTGCAAAAGGAGAATCCGCTCATGAAGAATCTGGTGTTGATTCTGTCGATCGTACTGGCGGCATTCGCACCCGCCCAGGATGCACTGCCCGATCTCGTGCACGGCGAAGTGCAGTTCGAAACCGGGCGCTACGGCGGCTGGCCGGCCAACGGCGGGATCTGGAATTGGGGCGACGAGATCGTAACCGTCTTCACCCTGGGGTACTACCGCGCGGACACCCGCGGCATGCATCCCATCGACCGGGAACGTCCCCGGGGCAAAATGCAGGCGCGCAGCACGGACGGCGGCGTGACCTGGTCCCTCGAAACGCCCACGTTCGTAACCAGCGATGGCGGCGACAAGCCGGTCTCCACGCTGGAAGCCGCGATGGATTTCAGCCACCCCGATTTCGCGCTGATGTTTATCACCGACAAGTTCGTCTATTCCACGGATCGTTGCAAGACGTGGCAGGGGCCCTTCGAACTCCCGAAATTCGGCCGCCCGGGCCTGCTCGCCCGCACGGACTACATCGTCAACGGACCGAAGGATCTCCTGGCCTTCATGGCCACGCAGAAGGACGATCAGGACGAGGGCTGGGTGGCGGCCATCCGCACGCGCGACGGTGGGCTCACCTGGACGCTCGAAGGCCTGGTGGGGGATCAGCCGAAGAAGGATGAATACTCGATCATGCCGTCGACGGTGCGCCTGAAGGACAACGCCCTGTTCTCCTGGATCCGGCATTGCCGCGTGCTGGGCGACGGCAGCGAGGTGCGCTTTGTGGACGCCTGGCGCTCGCCGGACGACGGCCAAACCTGGGAGCATCTGGCCCACCACCGGATCGACAATGCCGGCAACCCGCCGCATATGATCCGCCTGGCGGATGGCCGCCTGGCCGTGACCTACGGTGTGCGCAGCGAGCCGCTGGGCATTCGCGGCCGCATCAGCAGCGACGAAGGCGTCACCTGGGGCGACGAATTCATCATCCGCGGCGATGGCGGCGGTCGTGATCTGGGCTATCCCCGCACTGTACAGCGCGCGGACGGCAAGTGCGTGACGGTCTATTACTTCAACGACGGGAAACGCCCGGAACGCTTCATCGCCTATACGATCTGGACGCCGCCCGCGCCCTGAAAACACCGTTTTCACTAAACCACCAGCGAGGAAAGGAGTGAGAGTCATGCGATTGTTGCTTGTATCGGCCATCATCATGCTTGCCGGGGCCGCCGCGGCCCAGGAGCAGCTGCCCGGCGTGCAAAACGGGGAAGTGCAGTTCGGCGAGGGCCGCTTCGGCGGCTGGCCCGCCAATGGCGGCATCTGGAATTGGGGCGACGAGATTGTCACGGTCTTCACGCTCGGTTACTTCGACCCCGAAAGCCGATCGGGCCACCCCATCAAGCGCGACATGCCCTCGGGCAAGATGCAGGCGCGCAGCCTGGACGGCGGCGTCACCTGGACGCTTGAAACGCCGAGCTTCATCGTCAACGAAACCGAGGAGCGCCCACTGAGCAAGCTGGCCGAGCCCATGGACTTCAGCAATCCCGATTTCGCGCTGATGTTTCTCTATACCCGCTTCCTCTACTCCAACGATCGCTGCAAGACCTGGCACGGCCCCTTCGAACTGCCCACCTTCGGCCGTCCGGGGCTCCTCGCGCGCACGGACTACATCATAAACGGTCCCAGCGACGTGCTGGCGTTCATGGCCACGGAAAAGGACGACGGCAAGGAAGGCTGGCCCGCCGCCATCCGCACGCGCGACGGCGGCCTCACGTGGACCCTGGAAGGTATGGTCGGACATCAGCCCGCCGAGAATGAATACTCCATCATGCCGTCCACCCTGCGCCTGAAAAACGGCGCGCTGTACTCCTGGATACGCCACCGCCGTATCGTGGACGGCGACCGCATCTGGTTCATCGACGCCTGGCTCTCGCCCGACGACGGCAAGGCCTGGTACAAGCTGGACAATACTTTCACCAACAACGCCGGCAACCCGCCCCACATGCTCCGGCTCGCCGACGGGCGCCTGGCCGTGACCTACGGCCACCGCCTGCCCCCCTACGGCATCCGCGGGAAGATCAGCGGTGACGAAGGCCAGACCTGGGGCGAGGAGTTCATCATCCGAGCGGATGGCGGCGGCTGGGACATCGGCTACCCCCGCACCGTCCAGCGCCCCGACGGCAAATGCGTCACAGTCTACTACTTCCACGACGGCGAACGCCCCGAGCGCTTCATCGCCTACAGCATCTGGGCCCCGCCGGCGGAGTGAAAAGCGAGGCGTGCGACAATTTGGACGCCGCTATACGCGCCGGCGTCATGGCTCGCACTGTCACTTCGTCCCACGGATTCGTTGCGCGATTTCGAGCGGCTGGCGAAGTGTGTGCTAAGATCGGAATGCATCGCGGTGTCGCTCGCCGCGTGGCGATTATGCTGGCTCGGAAACGCGGGAAAAAACAGTGATCAATGAAACGGCGCTCAGAAAGCTGCTCGCGGAACTGGAGTCTGATCGCGTAGAGCGGACGATGTCAACGCGGGACACAGACAAATTCTGTGAGGCGATTTGCGCCTTCGCCAATGACATGGCGGGAACGCGATCGCCCGGCTACCTGATTCTTGGCGCAAGAGACAGCGATGGAGGCATCGTTGGCGTTGATGTATCGGACGACCTGCTAAAGCAACTCTCCAACTACGCCGATTCGGGGCAAATCGTGCCCTTCCCGGCCGTATCGGTCTGCAAAATGGCGCTGCCGGAAGGCGCGATCGCCATCGTGGAAGTCCTGCCATCCGACATGCCTCCTGTTCGCTATCGGGGCCGCGTTTGGATTCGGCGTGGCCCGCGGAAGGCCATTGCGAATGAACAGGAGGAGCGGATTCTCTCCGAACGTCGCGTGCACCACGCGAGAACCTTTGATCTGAGGCCCTGCGCCGGATGCGGCCCTGAAGATCTCGCGCTTGATCTCTTTCAACTCACCTACCGGAATATGGCTATCGCGCCCGATCTGATCGCCGAGAACAATCGCGACATGTTTCTTCAGATGGCCTCGCTTGGCTTCTGGAACTCGGATCAGGCGTGTGCGACCAATGCCGGCGCGCTCCTGTTCGCATTGGATCCGCTCAATTGGTTTCCCGGCGCCATAGTTCAATTCGTCCGTTTCGGCGGGCCGGATCCCAATTCCAATGTTTTGGACGAACGCCGCTTTGATGGCGATCTGATCAGTGTTCTTCGCGAGTTGGACAGCTTCCTCAAAGTGCTGTTTCCCTCGCGCCCCGAGTTTGAATCGCCGTTGAGGGAACGTAGCCGAACCCCGTACCCCGTGCTGGCGATCCGGGAGTTATTGCTCAACGCCATAATGCACCGCGACTACGCTTCAAACGCCCGGATCCGCTTCTACTGGTTCAGCGATCACATTGAGATACAGAATCCAGGCGGGCTCTATGGAAGCGTGACGCCGGAGACGTTTCCGCTTCAAAGCGACTACCGCAATCCGAAGATTGCTGAGGCGCTTAAGACACTGGGCTATGTCAACACCTTTGGAATGGGAATCGCCCGCGCCCAAAGGGCCTTGAACGAGAACGGCAATCCGCCCGCGGAGTTCGATATCAGCCAGAGCACCTTCTTTCTTGTAACCATCAAGGAGCGGGAGGGATGAGGACGATCGCGTTTTTCAACAATAAGGGCGGTGTGGGAAAAACGTCGCTCGTTTATCATGTCTCCAACATGTGTGCCGAACTAGGCGCGTGCGTGCTTGTTGCGGATCTCGATCCTCAGTCCAACCTTACGGCGATGTTTCTGGATGAACTGGAACTGGAAGAAATCTGGCCGGATGAAGGGGGGGGCGCGAGTGTTCTTGCCTGTATCAGGCCAATTATTGAGGGGCTGGGTGATATCGGTGACGCGCCGCTACGAAAAGTCGCTCCCGGGTTACATCTCCTGCCTGGTGATCTTGGTCTCTCCAGATTTGAGGATCGGCTTTCCGAAAGCTGGCCGAAATGCCTGGATGGCGACATCGCCGCATTTCGCGTTACCACGGCGTTTTACCGAATACTCCACGCCGCCGCGCGCGAGTCAGAGGCGGATATTGTGTTAATCGATATCGGCCCCAATCTCGGGGCGATCAATCGCTCCGCGTTGATTGCCGCGGACCACGTAGTAATGCCGCTTACTCCGGGGCTTTTCTCGCTGCAGGGACTGCGGAATCTCGGGCCTACCCTGCATGACTGGCGGGTAGGCTGGAAGAAGCGCCTGGAAGCCGTGCCCGACGCCTTGTCGATACCCATGCCTTCCGGAGCAATGCGGCCCGCCGGCTACGTTATCATGCAGCACGTGGAGCGCCGAAATCGCCCCGTGAAGGCGTATCAGCGGTGGATTTCACAGATACCGGGCGTTTACAGGTCCGAAGTTCTTCGTGACAAAACCTCGGTCGCGATCAGCGATCCCGACCCCAATTGTGTCGGGTATATCAAGAATTACCAGAGCCTGATGCCGCTCGCCGAGGACGCCCGCAAACCGATATTCCGCCTGACGCCCGCGGACGGCGCCATTGGAGCCCATGCGGCCGCGGTATCGAAGTGCTATCTCGATTTTGGGCGGCTGGCCCGCGATATCCTGGGCAAGTGTAGCGAGCATGCGCCCGACGAGAACCCGGCGGGGGCCGTATAGGCGCCCGAGTTGCTCGTTGTTTCCCCGACGCCTCTTACACCTGCGCTCCCAGCCATGCGTACTATGCTCGTAGAATCACGACATGACAAGAAAGGACTGGCGCAGACCCGTCAGGGCATACGCGCATAGGTGTTTTTTTTCAGTATTGCAGAATCAATAGATCCGTGCTACTGTCAAGGCTCTGAGGAAGCAACGCGGCGGGGCGCCGCGAAAAGGAGTGGCAGCATGGACCGGCGGCTTCTTACGGCGTGTGTGGCATCAACGCTTTTTCCTATGCTTTTCAATTCACCCGGGAGGGCGCAACCCCTGTCCGCTGACGAGGCCGCCCTCCTGGAAAACCTTATCGTGCAAAACGAGGCGACCGTCCAAAAGATTGAGTCGAGCCCGATCTTTGCGGAGTACACCTGGCGAACGACAATGACCCTGGGGCCTGCGCCCGGGCCGGACGGGGCGGATTTAAGCGGCCGGATGATTGCGGAAGGGCGCGCCCGATATTGGCGTCACGGCGCCTCGTTCTGTGAAGACAGGAATTTGAAGAATACGTGGCCCGACAAAGGCGAAGTTCAGGACGGCAGCAACATATTCCTGATCAATGACCGCTACGCTGTGGATTTTCGCAAGCAACTCAATGTGTTGCATCTCTACCACTTCGATGATCGAAACAATCTCTATCCAGCAGTAAGGACTCAGGTCGAGCTTTACCCAAATCCGAAGATTCTTGAATTCGGCGCCCTCTACAGTACGGGACGAACGCTCAAGGAAGCCTATGAGCAGCAGGTTGGCGGTGGGCAGTCTGGTTACCGCTGGACCCCCATCGAGTCCAACGTGGGCGGCAACCTACACTACAGAATAGTCAGCGAACGAACCGCCGGGGAGCACAATCGACTTCACCAGGAAACCTCGATAGATCCGCATAGTGGATTTCTCCTTTCCGAAACCCGTACGTATAACAAGAATGGCGAACCGTTCCACATTGTTCAGGCGCGATTTCAGCAGGTAGGGAACGCCATGTGGTTTCCCAGATCGGTCTCCCGAAATATAAGTCAGGGCCAGCATATAATGGACATTGAGGTCGAGAAGGTAACGTTGGGCGATCCCGAGATTCAGAAAATGATCACACTCGAAGCGTTGGATATCGACCGGGAATCCGTACTCATGGTCGAATATTCAAGCCGAGGAATGCAGCGAACCAAGAAAGGCTATCTGGACGGAAACTGGGTGCATTTTGACTTGCTGCCGCCGGAGCGAAGAGACGCGATCAACACCGCGCGACGCAACGCAGGCGGTGGGTAGCAAGGATTGAAGCTTCCAAGCGGAAGACGGTACGACCGACGAACCTCGCGACTCGGACAGTTGTTGGCAACGTGTTGAGAGTCACTACCGACGCAATCGGGTTCCTTGTCGCCACAAAGGGCCAGGGCGGAACCCTGGCTGGAAGAGCACCATGAGACGAGCAAGCGGAGTTCTGACGATATCCGTGCTGGTCATAGCGCTTATCGTCCTCATCGTTATCGTAACCCGTGAAAAACCCGCCACTCCGGCGGGCATAGCCGAGAGTGGGCCGCCAATATCGGGGGTTCCGCCAGTCCCCGCCGAGCAAACCGCCGAGGCGGTGGCAGATAGGACGCCAGCGGCGCCTGCCGTGCCGGAAGCGCACCCCGGCGCAATCGGTGGTCGCCTTTTTGACAAGGATGGTTCCCCCGGCGTCGGAATTGAGATTTCGGCGCAACTGTTGCCGCCGGACGGTTCCGCTTTCGCGAACGACGACCTGTCCCCGCCCGTGGTCGCCGAGCCCGATGAACGCGGCGCGTTCTATTTCGACAAGCTCCCTTTCGGCTCCTATGTCGTGCAGGCCCAGGCGGATGCTCAAATCGCCCGGGCTTCCTGCCGTCTCAGCCGCGAGGCCCCGGTGGCGGATGTCCTGCTCATCCTGCAAGGCGCGGAGGGAATCTCCGGGCGCGTTGTGGATAGCGCCGGTGCGGGTGTACCCGGCGCGGCGGTCTTTCCCTTGCTCCTGGACGGCCACGAGCGACAGTCGTCCGCGGTGCTGGCGGACGCAACCGTCGCGGACGGCCAGGGCAGCTTTGCCCTGCCCTGGCTCGAGTCCGGAACCTGGACTTTTCAGGCGCGGGCGCCAGGATTCGCCCCGACCATGTCCACGCCGATTGCCACGGGCACGCACGATGCGCTAATCCAGCTGGAGCCGGGCGTGCACGTAGCTGGCCGGACCGTTGACGGGGGCGAACGGGCCGCCGACGTGAAGGTGACCCTCGCCGCCGTGGGCATAAAGGCGCCTGCATTGGCGGTGACGTCGGATGCGGATGGCGCGTTCGCCTTTGAGGCCGTACCTCCCGGCGACTACATGCTCCGTGGAGAGAAGGCGGGGCGCGTAGTGAAGGACGCGCCAATCCAGATTGCTGTGGCGAATACGCCGCATGATGGCCTTATACTCGAACTGGTTGATGGCGGCGTGCTGCGCGGCCGCGTAAGCGACCGGGACAGCGGCGAGGGCATCTCGGGCGTTGTCGTAAGGGCCCTGCAGGAAGGGGGATCGCGCTTGAGACTCGTTTCCGCGCCTTCAGATGCCCAGGGGCGCTTCGAGGTTGCCGGCCTTGATCCCGGCGCCTACGAACTCGTGGTTGACGAGGCTCCCGGTTACTCCCGTTATGGAAGAAGTCAGAGTGCCGTCTATGTGACCATCGCCTCGGGAGAGACGCTGGAAGGGATCTTCATCGAGTTGTCACGGGGCGTTGTGATCTCGGGCCATGTTGTGGACGCCCAGGGCGAGCCCGTCGGGGGAGCGGATGTGCATGGGCGCGTAAGGGGTTGGCAGGACCGGCAGTCCACCGGGAAGGATGGGGCGTTTACGCTCAGCCGACTGAACGGCGGAGAGACCATTCGGGTGATGGCGAACACCACCAGTGCGAAGTCGAAGGAATACACTTTTGACATTCCCCAGGCGGGACTTTCCGGCGTGAAGTTGGTCCTCGAGCACGCCGCCGACGGCCTGATCGCCGGCGTGGTGGTCGACCGGCGCAGCCAACCCTTTCATGGCCGTGTTTCTCTCGCGTTGGCGGATGAAGGGAGCCACCGGACCACGAACCGCACCAACACGGACGCCGAAGGGCGCTTTCTCTTTGCCAGCGTGGCGGCGGGCGCCTACAAAATCGGGGCCCGCACGGAGAGCGGTATCGGGCGCGAACTGCTCCGCCTGACGATGAAGCCCGGCCATCAGGTTCGCGGTTTGCGCCTTGTCTTCGATGAAGAGGCGTCGCTCGAAATCTCCGGCAAGGTAACGAATGAATCTGGCGCGCCCGTTGCCGCCCTTCTCACATTGGACAGGCTGCACTATCCGGGGAGTTCCGCTCAGGCCACGGGAAGCACCGCGGTGGATGGAACGTTCCGTTTTCGAGGGCTGGACGAGGGCTTTTTCAGAATCACCGCATCCGCCCCGGGCTACGCCGGGGTCAAAGTCGACGATATACCATCGGGGACGCAGGACCTTTCCATCGTCCTGCCCGGCGGTTTACGCATCAGCGGGACCGTGGTATCCAGCGAGAATATTCCAATTACGGAATTTGAAGCGGCGGTCATTCACACGGGGGTCTCCGTCTACGCCACGGCATTCATCCAGTCGCCCTTCAAGCAATTCTCCAATCCCGAAGGGGCCTTCAGCCTGGAGGTGGATGAGGGACGTTACGATGTGATTGCGCGGGCTCCCGGATTCGCCATGGGTCGCGCCCGCGTCGGCGCGGTCGGCCCCGACGCCGAGGACGTGCTTGTGGTACTGGAAAAGCATCCGCCTGTTTCGGGCCGCGTGATCGACAGCGAAGGCCGCCCCGTGGTGGGCGCGGCTATCTTCCTGGGCGAGCTCCCCGGTGGAGCGGAGTACATAACGGACTTTGCCGCGGCCTACTCAGGAGCGGAGGGCCGGTTCGAAATCGGCGCGCCGGAGTTGGAGCGGGGATTGCATTTGAATGTATTCCACCGCACGGCGGGCGTCGGGGAAGTCTTTACCGCCGCTATTTCCTCGGAGCCACTCGAAATCCAACTCGCCCCCCGGGAAACAGCGTGGGAAGCCGATTCGACGGATACGGAAGGCGACGTGGGGAATTAAGATAGGTCGGTGCGTCCGTGGTAGCGCTTGTGTGCGCGGCCAGACATCCCGATCCGGACGTAGACGGGTCCGAAGTCCTTCGTGACAACGCTCCGGTCGCGATCAGCGAACCCGACCCCAATTGCGTCGGGTATACCAGGAATTACCAGAGCCAGATGCCGCTCGCCGAGGCGGCGGCGACCGTGCAGGCGCCCACATCGCGCGTTATTTCCCGGCGAGTTCACTCCGCCACGCGCTCGAAGCAAACCGCATCCGCGATCACCGCGCCCGTCGCCCCTTCCGCCAGGATCTCGACGTAGCCGTCCATACCTTCCGAGAACTCAAATTCGCCGATAGCGCGGCTCGTCTCCGGCGCCATCCAAACCGTCTCTTCTCCGTGCTTGTGCCGCACGCGCATTGCAAAACGCGATCCCGTCGGCGTGGCGGACGTGGGCGGGAACGGGGTGTCGCTGGCGAGCGAAACAGTGTAGCGGCCCGCCGCGAGATCGGGCGTGAAGCGGACGAACTCGCCCGGAGCATTTGCGCGCGCGACCAGATAGTCGCCGCGATAGCCCGGCGGCCAGTGCTCTGTGTAGTGGCGGTGAAACTGCGGGGCCACCCAGTACCAGGGCGTGGCCTCGCAGCCCGGATCGCGGTTGTCCACGATTACCTTCTCCTTCGGAAGGTCGCGCTGCGACGGCGTCTCCAGGCGAACGCTGAACACCTGCGGGGAGTTCAGCGCGCCGGGGCAGCCCACCGAGACGTCCGCGTGGTAAATGCCGAGCCGGTTGGGGAAGTCTTCCGCGCTCACCCCGATCTCCAGGCCCTCCGCGTGCGGCTGGACGGACAACCAGTCCATCCCTTCCCGGTAGCTGATGTGGATAACCGGCGCCGCCAGCGCACCGGCGCCTGCGTTTCGCACTTCGATCAACCGCGGCGCGGGGCGCGGCGAGGTCTCCGGGCGCGCCAGAAAGTGCAGGGTATGGGGCTCATGGCGTGGCGCGTGGCCATACACATCCATCGCGGGAACGGGGCGCGGGCGAAAGGCCAGTGAGTCCCGCGCGGCCAGAACCAGCGCCGGCCGGTCGATCGGCGCGCCGGAGGCATCCACGGTCACGTGCTGCGTCTGCGACGCCCACGCAACCCCGTCGAATACGGTCAGCGTCACCGGGTAGACGCCGGGGGCAGTGTAAACATAGCGGGGCTTCGCGTCGATAGCCGTCCCGCCGTCGCCAAAGGTCCAACGGTAGCGCAATCCATTGCCGGTTACGCCCGCCCGCGAAGCAGAGCCGTCAAACGGGACCGGGTTTCCTGTGACTGCCGGGGAAAGGGGGCGCATCGCCGCGCGAATTTCGCCCGAGCGCTCCTTGTTGAGCTCGAATATCTGCCAGAACAGAATCCAGGGATCCAGCAGCGCCTCCTCGTCTTCCGGACCGATCTTGAACGCAAAGTGCGAGTGCGCGTGGCTCCCCGTCAGGACCCCGGCGGCCTCGGCGTAGTGCGCGCCCTGTTTCAGCGGCGTGTGCTCGGGCACGTGCAACCGCACGATGTGGTGCGCCTGCAATACCCAGCGCTGCCCGTTCGCCCATTTGCGCACGCCCCGCCAGCGGTTGTTGTTGTGCCCCATCGCCAGCGCGTTGAAGTAGAACTGGGTATCGAAATCGATCGGAGCCCACAGCGGCGTGCCAATCGGCATGTTGACGTCGAGTCCCCCGTGCAGGTCCGCCCCCTGGTAGGGTCCCATCCAGACGTCGTTCGCGTTGTAGCTCTCCGCCGTGTCAATGTAGTTGTCCGCGTTCGGATACCACGCGCGCAGGGGCTGCGGGCACACCGGCAGGGTCATATCCTGCACCGCAAAGCGCGCATCCGTTCGCGGCATGCCGCCGCCGTGGTTATCGTTCAAGAACGCCTGAATATCCCGCACCCCATCGAACCAGATGCGTAACCCGTTTCCGATGTACGGCTCGTAGAGCGCTTCCTGTACCGGAACATAGCGGCGCATCTCCATGGATTGCCCGTCAATCCGGACGCGGCACGTCATTTCGTAGACCGTTTGCCCTTCGTGAAACGCCGTTCCCGTCTCGGGCAGGTTCGTAAGGAGAATGCGCGCGGATGTCGCCTCCAGCGCCAGCGTGCGGGTCTCGCCATTGCGCAGGGTGAACTGCAATTCGTCGCCCCGGTTCAACTCGACCGGAGTGAGGGTGTCCAGCGCGGCGCGCGCGAAGATTTCCGCCCCTGCGCCCCAGCCAATCGCGATCAACGCGGCCCCGGCAAAGACTCTGCAGAACAGGCTCGCGTGCATACCCGAATTCTCCCGATTAATCCGCGGAACCATGAAATCGACACACCAAACAGGGTATCACAAGGCATGCCGACCGATTGCGAGCCACGGCCAGCCCGACAGGGCAATCGCATTTAAACTTCCAACTCGAGCCGAGCGCCACATGAACCACCTTCAATGTCAAAAAAGGGCGCGTATTGGAGCGCTGGCATTTCGCCTGCGGCGAATCCCGGACATTGCCGGCACAGATGCCGGCGCTCCAAAACGCTCACTATCGTTGATTCAAGGTTCCAGATCGACTCAAGTTTACGCCCATATACCGAGATCGAGTTTAAATGCGATTGTCACAGCCAGCCCGATTACCCAGTACGCCGATCATTTTCGTGGCGCCTTGCCCGGGAAATGCTGCAACGGTCCGTTTCGCGCCCGCGCGCTATTCCCCGGGCAGTTTGGAGCGCAGCGAATACACATTTTCGTGAATCGGGGCCATCAGCGCCGTGAAATCGCCGTGCGGCGCGAATGCGGGATCGAGAATGCCCTTGTTCGAGTCGCCGGGTTCGTCCTGGTACTTGAAGTACTGCCAGCCCACGCAGTGCGGGGCCTCGAGCAGCGCCAGGGTGAAGTTCTGGTACCAGAGCCCCCGGTCGCGTTGCGTGGGGACAATCCAGCCCGCGCCGGGGCCGTTGTCCATGCCCGAATCCTGGCCCTTGACGTAGAACTCCGAGATCAGGAACGGCGTGTCCGGGGCCTGGGTTCGCCATCGTTCGAGGTGGGTGTCCGAGGGGCGCCACACGTTGTAGTAGTTGATCGCGATGACATCCAGATGGCGCCCCGCCGCCGCAATCACCTGGTCCGTGTGAATGCCGCTCCCGTGCAGCCGCGGGCCGAAGTTCAGGTGGTGCGGCGCGTGGCGGCGCAGCGCGGCCGCCGTGACCGCGAAGTAGCGATCCATGACGGCCCCGAGATAGTCGAGGTTGTCGTCTTCCGTGATGTCCGCCGCCGTCGCTTCGGGGCCACGCCGTTCCCGCAACCACTGCCACGCAAACTCCCAGTTGTGCCGCAGCGCGGGAGTCGCCTCGGGATCGATCGCCAGCGTGGCCGCCAGCGCGTCTTTCGGGACGGGAAGCTCATTGTCCGTAAAGTGTCCCAGGACGTGGAAATCCTGCGCCAGCGGCGCGATCTCCTTCTCGGCCAGTTCGTCGCAATGCGCCTCGAAATCGGGATGAAACACCGGGATCGCATTGTGCGCGTAACGCGCGTGGCCGTACCCGTGCGAGGTCAACCCCAGTTTCTTGCCGAAACTCTGCATAAAGTTGAAGGAGGTGGTATACGGCATCCGGCGCGTCACGGCATTGAGCGATCCCAGCGCCGACCATCGTCCGATGTTGTTGTAGCCCGCCTCCCGCAGCATCGAAACGGTGTCCGCCGCCCACGCCGCGGGTTCTTTCCACCGTTCCGCGTAGGCGCTTTTCGCCGGTTCCCGCGTCGGCGGGCGCACGGACGTCAGGCCGACGCTGTAAAACAGGAAGCCCTGCGGGTCCACCAGCCACCAGCGCCCGTCCACCCGCTCCACCCGGAAGAAGCCGGTCCCCTCGCCGATCCGGCGCGCTGCCCAGCCGCCCAGCCACGACCGCTCATCCGGCCCGGCGGGGCGCCAGTCCTGGCGTGAAGCGAGCGGTGTAATCGATGAACGATTCCAGTTGGCATCCGGCGTTCGTTTCCACAACAGACTGTCGGTTTCCGCGCAAACGTGTGGCGCAACCAGGCAGGCAACGGCGGCGGCAAGACATCGAAGGGAACAAAAAGGGTTCATGGAGCTCCTCGGTTGGGTTGTGCGGACGCGCCGGACGCCGCGCGGCGCAAACAACGCAACGCCATGATCGGCGTCCGTATGGTCCCACGCACTATAGGGCCCACCGGCCTCGCACGTCAAAAGACACACAAGACCCCAGCGGTTTGGGTATTCTGCGCGACGCTACGTGGGCCGCGAGTCCGCCGCGTGCGGAAAGGACTTCCAGCTTGTCACGCCACCGACCCGGGATCCCGCCAGGGCGCCCCCCCCCCCACGCCGCCCCGCGCCATCCCCGTAAAAACGCCTTGCGGCGGGCGCGTATGTCGCGTCCGCCGCGGGCATATCCTTCGGCTCGACAAAGGATAGGGGATGCTATCCGCAGGGCCCGGGTTAGCCCTTCGTGAGATCCCGGACGACCTGTATCGGTTCGCCCGGTTCCCGGTGAAGTACGAATCCGAGCTTCTGGCACACGTGAAGCATGGCGCGGTTCTCGGCCAGCACCGTACCCGTAATCCGGTCCAGGCCTTCGTTCTTTCCAATATCGACCAGCCGTTGAAGCAGTTCGGAGCCCACGCCATGGCCCTGGAAATGGTCGGAGACTACGAGCGCGAACTCGCCCTCGGCCTGCCGGTGATCCTTCACGAGGCGGCCTACCGCGATGACTTCCGTCTCGCCGCTCTCGGGATTCTTCCGCGTGGCGACCAGCGCGATCTGGCGATCGTAGTCGATAAAGCAGAGCCGGGTCAGGCGATCGTGGCTCACGCGCTGGTCCAGCGAAATGAGCCCCATGTACCGATAGTACACCGTATCGGAAGAGAGCGTCTTGTGGAAGGCCACCATCAGCGGCTCGTCTTCCGGCCGGATCGCGCGGATATGCAGCGTCTCCCCTTTCTTGGAGGACCAGTTGCCGGAGTACTCCCGGGGATACGGGCGGATCGCGGGCTTTGGCAAGTCGGCTTCGTCCGTTTCATTGCTATGCAGCAGGACCCGCGCATCCAGCGCCACCAGTCCCTCCGACGAGGCCAGGAGGGGGTTGATATCGATCTCTTTGATCCATGGCTGCTCCACCACCAGCTTGCTGAATCGGACCAGCAGCGCCTCGAGCTCGCGCAGGTTGACGGGCTTGCGGCCGCGCACGCCCTTGAGCGCCGTGTAGATCTTCGTTTGCTCCATCATGCGCCGGGCGAGCGTCGTGTTCAGCGGGGGCAGGCCCAGGGCGCTGTCCTTGAAGACTTCCACGAGCTGGCCGCCGCTTCCGAACAGCAGCACGGGGCCGAATTGCGGATCGATGCTGCTGCCGATGATGATTTCGTACCCCTCGATCTGAACCATCGGCTGCACCACCACGCCCTCGAAGTGCTCGGCGCCGGCCCGCTCCGTTACCGACGCCAGTATCGCGTCGTAGGCCGACTCGACGGACTTTGCGGATTTCAGGTTCAGCTGGACGCCGCCGACGTCCGTCTTGTGGGTAACCGTATTGGAGTACAGCTTGATCACCGCCGGGTAGCCCATTTCCTCCGCGAGCGCCACCGCCTCTTCCTTCGTCGTCGCGACCTTTGTGGGCACGATCGGAATGCCGTAGGCCGCGAGGATGTTTTTGGACTCGTATTCCGGGAGCGTGGTGTGTCCCGCGGCCCGCTGCGCGGCGATGATTTGCGCCGCCTTCTCGCGGCCCGCCACACCCGCCTCGTCCGGCGGCAGCACCGGCGTCTCGTACAGGCCGCGCAGGTTGTAGTTGTAACGCCACATCAGGTTGAAGACCTTGGCGGCGGCGTCCGGATAGTCAAACGACGGGATATCGTGCCTGTTCAGCACGTCCCGGCCGGCTTCGACTCCTTCGCCGCCCATCCAGCTCGCCAGCAACGGCTTGCCCGTCGCCATTTTCACCTTGGCGAGTTCTTCGGCCGTGCGCGTGGGATCGGTCATCGCCTGCGGCGTGAGCACCACCAGCATGCCGTCGCTGTTCGGGTCCTGCGCGGCGATTTCCAACGCCTTGGCGTAGCGCTCCGGCGCCGCGTCGCCCAGAATATCGATGGGGTTGTTGTGGCTCCACGCTGCCGGGAGGACCTCGTTGAGCCGGGCGATGGTCTCCTCGGATATCTCCGCCAACTCGCCACCGTCGCCAATTACCGCGTCCGTCGCCAGGACGCCCGGGCCGCCCGCATTGGTGAGAATCGCGAGGCGCGGGCCCTTCGGCCGGGGTTGCTTCTCCAGCACCTCCGCCATGTGAAACAGGTTTTCAATGCTGAACACGCGGGATACGCCGCTCCGGCGGAACGCCGCGGACAGCACGCCGTCGCTGCCGGCCAGCGATCCCGTGTGGGACGCGGCCGCCTGCGCGGCGGCTTCGGTCTGGCCCGCCTTGATCACGATGATCGGCTTGCTCAGCGCGACTTCGCGCGCCGCCGACAGAAATGAGCGCGCGTTCCCGATCGATTCCATGTATATCACGATGCTTTTTGTGTTCGGGTCGTCGCCCAGATAGTAGATCAGGTCGCCCCAGTCGATATCGAGCATGGAGCCGATAGACACGAAGGAACTAAAGCCAACATTCGCGCTTTCGCTCCAGTCCAGGATGGAGGTGCACAGCGCTCCGCTCTGGCTGATGAAGCCCACGCTACCGGGCTGCGCGATGGTCGTCGCGAAGGTGGCATTCATCCCGCGAATGGGGTTCATGACGCCCAGGCAGTTGGGCCCGATGATTCGCAGACGCCCTTTTCGCGCGGCCGCCATCACATCCGCCTCCAGCTTCACGCCGTTTTCGCCGATTTCCTTGAAGCCCGCGGAGATGATGATCGCGCCCTTCACCCCGGCGGCGACGCATTCGTCCACAATGCCCGGAATACTCGGGGCCGGCGTGACCAGAATGGCCAGATCCACGGGCTCGGGAATCTCGCCGACACTCGGGTAGGCCTTGATGCCCAGCACGTTCCGCCGCTTCGGGTTCACCGCATAGATCGTCGCCCCGAAGGGGTTGCTTATCAGGTTCCAGAGGATCGTGCGCCCCACGCTGCCCGGCTGTTCCGTTGCGCCGACAAGCGCCACCGTTTTCGGGTTGAAAATCGCATCAATCGATCCTACCGTCTTCGAGCTGGATATGTTCATACGTTTAGCTGCCTCTCCATCGCGTTCGATGCCAATTTACTACCGCTTACTACCGCGTTCCGTGGTTTTCCCGCCCTTCAGTCGCCGCGATGTATTTCGTATCCGGCGGGGCCAACAACATAGCAGAGCAAGTCCGGCGCCAGAACAACGCGTTCCCGCGCAACTCCGCTCCAGGGAGATACTACCGCGTGCTCCTTCGCAAACGGGATTTCTTGCCAACCCGCACGCGAATTGCGCTATACTGCGATCAACAACGCGCGCGGCCTGATCACGTCTGTACTGAGCATACCTGTTCAGGTTGCGCACATGCGAGAAACCAGTACATGCGACTCTACATCGTGCGCCATGGCGAAACCGATTACAATCGGGCGCGCATCATGCAAGGCTACCAGGAAATCCCCCTGAATGATCGTGGCATTGCGCAGGCAACCCAGCTTGCCCTGCGGCTGCGCGCGCTGGGCATTCAGCGCATCGTTTCCAGCGATCTCCGGCGCGCGGTCATGACGGGCTGCATTATCGCCTCCCATACCGGCGCCCCGATCGAATACGAACCGGGACTCCGCGAGCGAAATCCCGGCGACCTGGTGGAGCAGCCCTACGATGACGAACCGCGATTCTTCACCGACAAGGTGTACGTACCCCCCGGGGGAGAAAGCATCGCCGCTTTTTTCGCCCGGGTCAAGGCGGCCTTCGAGAAGATAGTCGAGAACGCGAAGTCTCCGGATGAATGCATCGCCGTCGTGACCCACGGGTTGGTCTGCCACGCGTTTGTGCTACAGTTTCTGGGAGAGACCAGGGAGGAGGCCGTTTCCTCGCGGAATGCTTCGGTGACGGCGGTGGAGTACCAGCGCGGCGTCTGGTGTATTGAACACCTGGACTGCATCGAACATCTGGCCCCCGGGGACGGCCCCGACGAGAGCGCGCGGCCGGGAGGGTAGTGCGGCGGCACAGTGGGATCGCGGAGAGCAATGGGACATGAAGCCGGAAGAGGCGGAAGAGCGGATCCGAGCCGTTATGGAAGGCGTGCGTGCGCACCGGCTGGAGTCGCACACGCTGAAGACCAAGCGTCTTAAGTTTCGCCTGCACGATGAAGAGTTTGAGGAAATTCGGGAAACCGCGAACGGCCTCGGGCTTACCGTATCCGAGTATTTTTGCGCATTGCACCGGTATGCGGTCGATCACCTCCGCCCGGATCCCAGCCAGGGCGAGTGGCTGCATCCCCATCCAGCGGGGCGCCGCAAACGCTTCGGGGGCCGGGAATAGCGGCGCGCGACGAAGCGTACAAGGGGGACAGGAGCGATCATGAGCAACGTCAGAGAATCTGGAGCCGCGCCCGAAGCGCGGGGGATGGCGGAATCGACCTTCCTGTCCCTCGGCCTCGGACTGCTTCTGGCCATCATCCTCGGCGCGGCAAACGTGTACCTGGGCCTCTTTGCCGGCATGACCGTGAGCGCCTCCATACCCGCCGCCGTCGTCAGTATGGCGATCCTGCGCGGGCTCTTTCGCCGTGGGACCATCCTGGAAAACAACATTTCCCAGACCGTGGCCTCCACCGGGGAGAGCCTTGCGGCCGGCGCCATCTTCACCCTGCCCGCCCTGATTCTCACTGGCGTCTGGACGCAATTTGATTACTGGCTCAGCACGGGCATCGTGCTTGCCGGCGGGCTGCTGGGCATCGTCTTCATGGTGCCGCTGCGGAAGGCCCTGATCGTCGACCGGAAGGATCTGCGCTACCCCGAGGGCGTCGCCTGCGCCGAGGTGCTCGCCGCGGGGCAGGAGATGGGCGGCGGGCTGCGCGCCATGGCGATCGGCGCGGGTCTGGGCGCGCTCTTCAAAGCCCTCTCGTCGGGCCTCGGCCTGATCCTGGAAACCGTCGAAGGCGCGGTAGCCCTCGGAGGGCGCGTGTTCTACGCCGGCGCCGCCATGAGCCCCGCGCTCGTCGCCGTAGGCTATATCGTTGGCTTGGGCGTCGCCTCGCAGATATTCCTGGGCGGCGTCATCGGCTGGGCGATCACCATCCCCGCCACGGGACCCTGGTTCGGGCCCGTGGAGGACCCCCCGCTCGACCACGCCAAGATGCTCTGGAGCACGCAGGTGCGCTACATGGGCGTCGGCGCGATGCTCGCGGGTGGGCTGTACTCCCTCTGGAGCGTGCGCGCGGGCCTGGTGGCCGGCGTCAAGAGCCTGCGCGCCGGCGGCGTGGAATCCGGCGCCGCCCGTACCGAGCGCAACATGGGGCTCGGCAGCCTCGCGGCGCTCTTGCTCTTCTCGGTCCTGCTGACCTTCGTGATTTACTACTTCCTGATCGATTCGCTGGCCCTCTCCGTCGCCGCCTTGCTCATAATGATCCCGGCCGCGTTTCTCTTCGCCGCCGTGGCCACCTACATCGTCGGTCTGGTCGGATCGTCGAATTCACCGGTATCGGGCATGACCATCTGCGCGCTGCTCGTCGCCGCCTTCGTGATCTGGCTCGACGGCGGCACGGGCCGCTCCGCCATCCTCGCCACGCTCGGCGTAGCCGGCGTGGTCTGTTGCGTGGCCTGCACCGCGGGCGACGTGGCGCAGGATCTGAAAACGGGCCAGCTCGTCGGCGCGACCCCGGCCCGCCAGCAGTGGGCGGAGGTGCTGGGGGTCATCATCCCGGCCTTTGTCATGGCGCCGGTGCTATCGCTGCTGCACGCGCGGTACGTCATCGGGGAAGGGCTTCTGGCGCCCCAGGCCACCCTCTTCGCCAGCCTCGCCCAGGGCTTTTTCGGCGATGGCGACCTGCCGTATCCGATGATCGCCGCCGGCGTCCTGATCGGCGTCGCCATCATCGCTGCCGATTGTGCGTTGGACCGGCGCGGCGCCCGCTTCCGCCTGCATGTCATGCCCGTCGCGGTTGGTATTTACCTGCCGCTGTACCTGGCCACCGCGATTGTCGCGGGCGGGCTGCTGCACTGGTGGTTGCACCGCAACCGCGCCGGGGAAGACCCCGTACACAATGCCGGTATCCTGTTCGGTTCAGGGCTGATTGCGGGCGAAGCGCTGATGGGCATCGGCCTGGCCGTACCCGTCGTCTTCGGGATTCACATCGCGGGGGGCGTGGCCCTTCCGGCGCCGCTTCAGGTCGTTCTCTCGCTCGCGCTATTCGCCGCCGTTGTCGCGGTGTACGGTCGGGTCGCGCGGCCCGGATCAACCGCCGGTTGATGCCCCCAGATCGATCTGTTTGCGCCCCGCCGGCCGCGCATCGCGCTTCATTTCCTCGATGAAGGCGTCCGCCGCCGCCTGGAGGCGATCCACGATGTCCGGATGCGCGCCAGACACATCGCGCTGCTCGCCGATATCCGACTCCAGGTTGAACAGCGCCAGCGGCGTTTCCTTCTGCACGTATGGCGCGGGCATGCCCCCGCTGCCCGGTTCCCCCTCAATGGAGCGATACACGTGGGGCAGGTGCAATTTCCACGGCCCCTGGCGGATCGCCTGGAACTCGCTTTGCACATAGAAGTACAGGAATTCGTGGGGGGATTCGGCCGTTTCGCCGCGCAGCACGGGCAAGATGTCCTTGCCGTCGATCGCGCGGTCCGCTGGCAGCGCCGCGCCCGCAATCGCCGCGAAGGTCGGGTAGAGGTCCATGGCCGTGACGGCCGTGTCCACCACCTGGCCCGCCGGAATCTGCCCCGGCCAGCGCACGATGCCCGGCACCCGGTGGCCGCCGTCCCACGTTGTCCCCTTCCCCTCGCGCAGGGGGCCCGCCGATCCCGCGTGGTCTCCGTAGCTCAGCCACGGCCCGTTGTCCGAGGTGAAAACGACCATAGTATTCTCGTCCAGGCCCAGTTCGTTCAACGTCGCAATGATCTGCCCGGCGGACCAGTCGATTTCCATGATGACATCGCCGAACAGGCCCCGCTCGGACTTGCCACGGAACTTCTCCGAGGCTCCCAGCGGCACATGCGGCATCGGGTGCGGGAGGTACACGAAGAAGGGGCGCTCCCGGTTGCGCCGGATGAAGTCCACGGCCTTCTCCGTGAAACGCGTCGTCAGCGTGTCCATGTCCGGATTCCACTCGACGACCTGGGTTCCGTTATACACGGGCAGGTCCGGGTAGCCTGTCGCCGTCGGGTGTTTCGGCCACATGTCGTTGGAGTATGGGATGCCGTAGTACTCGTCGAAGCCCTGGTTCAGCGGCATAAACTCCGGAATGTCGCCGAGGTGCCATTTCCCGAAGCACGCCGTCGCGTAGCCTTCCGCCTTCAATACCTCCGCAAGCGTGACCTCGTTGGGATGGAGACCGTCCGCGCGGCCCCCATTCCGCTTGTGCGGCCCCAGCACGTTCGGAATACCGGCCCGGATCGGGTGCGAACCCGTCAGTAGCGCCGCCCGCGCCGGGCTGCATGCGTTGGCCATACTGTAGAAGCTCGTGAAGCGGATGCCCTCGTTCGCCATCTGGTCCAGGTGCGGCGTGTCAATTCCCTCGGCGCCATACAGCCCCAGATCCGCATACGCCAGGTCATCCGCGAAGATGACCACGAAGTTCGTTTTCGCCTCCGCCGCGGCGATGACCGCGCCGCCCAGCAGCAGCCCAATCGCGATCCATACCCGCATCCTATTCCTCCTCTCCCGATTCGTCCTCTTCCCACGCCTCGATCAGCAGGCTGTGGCCGAACTCCTTTGCTTCGTCGATAAATTCCCGGCTTTCGTCGCCCTCCGCCATCGCCTCCTCCGCCAGTTCGTAATAATTCAGCAAATCCCCGGGCGTCCAGCCCGCTTCCTTGATGTAGAAGCGCGCCAGCTCCTCCGCGCCCGCCGCCTCCACATAGTTGATCCACGCGGAGACATCCGCACAATCAAAATTGCTGTGTTCTTCGTTGTCGGCGTCCGGTGTTGCGGTAAAAGTGAATAGAAACATCGCAAAATACTCCTCTCTGGCCGGAGATCATGGTAACAAATGCCAGCCGCCCCACACGAGCGGCCCACCGGGAGATTGGGCACGATGCGCAATCCGCCCGCGGCGGACTTTCAGCCTCCTTTCCAACACCTTGCCATCGGTTTCGGCCACAAAACAAAGAGAGGCGGCCCGAAGGCCGCCTCCCGCAATTCGCCACACACCCGGGAATCAATATTCCTGAATGTGGATGTTCTTGAACGACAGATCCGTCTTCGGGTCGTGCCCCTGCAGGTGGATCGTGCCGGGGCCCGCCACGTAGCTGTTCTTGCCGTCGCTATCGTCCCGCGGCGGGCGGCTGTCGTAGAAGTCGCTCACGAGGTAACCGTTGATCCACACCGACGCGTGGTTGCCGTCGCACACGATCGTCTTCTGGAACCACTCGTAGTCGCTCGAAACGACCTTGCGGGCTTCCTGGTTGCCGTAGTTGCCGCCCGTGCCGAAGTCGTTCGGCTTGTTGCGGTCGCCGTCGACCCAGTCGTTGCGGACCTGCGACTCGTAGCCCTTCCAGTACACGCCCACCGGCCCGCGGAAGAACACGCCGCTGTTGAGCTGGTCGCCGTTCGAAAGGATGTCGAGCTGCAGCACGAAATCCTTATACACGCCCGCCGTCTCGATCTGGCCGCCGCCGTCCTTGATGTTCAGCGCGCCATCAATTACCTCGAACTTCGATTTCTTGTCCGGGATAATGTTCCAGCCGTCCAGGTTCTGGCCGTTGAAGATGCTCGTGAGCGCCAGGGGGCGCAGCTTCACATTGCGCACTTCCAGCTCGAATTCGTGCGCCCGGAAGCGGTGGTAGCGGTGGTACTGGATGATGATGTGGCCCTTGTCGCGGCTCGCCGAAACTTCCACCGGATTCCCGTCGATCGAGGCCTCGATCGCGCTCCCCAGCGCCTTCACGTGGATCGTGTGCCATTTGCCATCGTTCTTCTCGTCGCCGAAGTAGATCGTGGCGCCGCCGTTCTCGTCGGCGTGGCCTTCCAGGCCCGCGCGCACCGCCAGGCCCATGGTCCCCGGCCCCTCCATCTTCACTTCCGCTGTCAGCTCGAAATCCTTGAACTGCGAGGTCGTCGCCACCCAGCCGCCGTTCCCCTCGTCCGCCTCCAGGACGCCCTCCTCCGCCTCCCATTCCACATCGCCGAACACGGTCCAGCCAAACAGGGTCTCCCCGTCGAACAGGTTAATCCAGTTGCCCTCGGCCACATCGGTCGCCCGGGCGCCCATCGGCGCGGCGGCAATCAGCCCGGCCAGGGCCAGCGTAAAGGCCATACGAGTCATGACAGTCTCCTCAAGGTTTATTGCAATACGGTTTTGCGGGATTGCCATACGTCGGCGCGATTACCTACAATGGCGGTCCACAAACTTACTAAACTCCACCGTAAATTGCAAAAGGGAGGCCCCAATTGAATTACGCGACCACGACAAAACGCCTGGTTTCCGCCGCCGCAATCATCCTCGCCACCGCTACCGCCGCCGAGAGTCAAACCTTCGGCGAACCCTTCCCCGGCTACCGGGGGATCTGGTACGCCAACCAGAAGACCAACAACGAGTATGTCTTCAAGTACAGCGGCGGCCTGGGGACCTACTGTGCGAAGCACATCCCGCATTCCGTCTACGCGCCCGAGGTGAACAAGACCTTCTTCGTCTACGGCGGCACAAACGAGGCGCAGGACACGCTCCTGGAGATGGTCTCCTACTACGACCACGCCACGGGGGAAGTCCCGAGGCCGGTGATGATTATCGACAAGCGGACGACCGACGCCCACGACAACCCGGTGCTTTCGATCGACAGCGACGGCTACCTGTATGTGTTTGCCAGCGCCCACGGGACCGCTCGGCCGGCCTACATCTTCAAAAGCCTCAAGCCCTACGACATCGAGCAGTTCGAGCAGATCGCCGAGTTCAACTACTCATATCCCCAGCCGTGGTACATCGAGGGCAAGGGTTTCTTCTTCGTGCACACGCACTACAAGAGCGGCCGCGGGATGTACTTCAGCACCAGCGAGGACGGGAAGGAGTGGACTGACCGCGTGCAGACGGTGCACATCGACGAGGGCCACTACCAGATCAGCTGGCCCTGGAAGGATCGCGTCGGCGTGAGCTACAACTACCACCCGAAGGGCAAGGGGCTGAACCACCGCACCAACCTGTATTACATGCAGACGCCGGACATGGGCAAGACCTGGACCTCGGTCGACGGCGCGCCGTTTGATCTGCCGTTGACCACGCCGGAGAATCCCGCCCTTATCCGCAATTACGAAGCCGAGGGCCTGCTGGTTTACATGAAGGACCTCAACTACGACGCGCAGGGCAACCCGATCATCCTGCACCTGACCGCGGGCGGGTGGGTTTCCGGCCCCGAGTCGGGCCCGCGCACGTGGCGCGTCGCGCACTGGACCGGCGACGCCTGGGCCTTCCACGCGATCACCGAATCGGACAACAACTACGACACGGGATCGATCTACGTCGCGGAGAACGGCGAGTGGCGGGTGGTCGGCCCCACGGAGACCGGCCCGCAGCCCTACAACCCCGGCGGCGAGATCGCGGTCTGGGTTAGCGCCGATCAGGGCCAGACCTGGACGCGGGAAGCCCAGCTGACCAGTGGCAGCGAGCGGAACCACACCTACGCCCGCCGCCCGCTCAACGGCAACGATGAATTCCACAGCTTCTGGGCCGATGGCCACGGACGCCAGAAGTCCGAGTCGTACTTGTACTTCTGGAACCGGAAAACTGGCAGCGTGCACCAGTTGCCGTATACCATGGAGAGCGACCGGGCCACACCCGCCGTGGTACAGGCCAACCGCTGACGGGGGGCGCCCGCCGCAGACCGCGCCAGGCCCGGCATGGCGTATAACATCAGGAGTTCGAACCGTGATTCTTTCCCGATCCTATCGAGACTTTGCCGCCCGCCCGCTTCGGGGGGGCGTGCTCGCGCTGGCCCTGCTTGCCGCCGCGGGCGTGTCCGCCGCGCCGGCCATCACCAGCCCCGCGCCGAACTTCGACTTCGGCGAGCGGGACAACGATGAGGTCGTCACCCATGCCTTCGTGGTGAAGAACGCCGGCGATGAAGCCCTGGTCATCAGCGACGTGAAGTCCTCCTGCGGGTGCACCGTCGCCGAGCTGGAGACCAGCACGCTGCAACCCGGCGAGGAGACCCACGTCACGGCGAACTTCAATCTCAAGGGGCGGCAGGGCCACCAGACCAAGACCATCACGGTCATCTCCAATGATCCCGCCCAGCCGGCCTACCGCCTGGAACTTACCGGGACCGCCATCGCCACCATCAGCGTCGAGCCGGGCCTGGTCAATTTCGGGCGCATTGAAGACACCGCCATCCACGAGCAGACGGTTCTCGTCCAGAGCAACCGCGAAGGCCACACCTTCGAGTTGCTGGATGTCTCCCTCTCCGAAAACGCGCCGTTTACCGTCGAGATCAAGACCAACGAGCCCGGAAAAGAGTACGCCATTCTCGTCCATACCCTGCCCAACCCCATGCCCGGAGCGCTTAACGGGCGCCTCACCATTCGCACGGACGACGTGAGCCGTCCCGCCGTCCTCGTCAACCTCTTCGGCCACGTTGTCGGCCCGCTCCAGATCCTGCCCGACGTAATCAACATCCAGTCGAACAGCGCGCCCGACGCGCGTCCGGCGAGCATGAACGTGCAGGTGAAGGCCGGGCGCGTCAAGGAATTCGAGCTCGTAGAGGTGATCGCGCCGGCCGATTCCATCGCCGCCGAAATCGTGCAGCTGCGCGCGAACGATTACGTCATCAAGCTCACCGGTATGCCGGTCGATGGTTCCCTGCGCGGCAAGGAGCTGATTGTGCGCACAAACTCGCCGGACGCGCCGGAACTCCGGATCCCGTTTCTGATCCGGCCCGAGCGCCCCGCGTCTTCGGCCCGGATTCCCGCGCGGGTACCGGCCAGCCAGGCCACGCCGCCCGCGCGCCCGGTCCGGCCGGTGGCCCCGGCGCAATAGGGCGCGGGCCACACCCGGGAAGTGCGTGCGGGCGCCGGCGCGAGGCCGTGGCGGGCCGCGGATTGCCGGTCAGATCAGGAGACAGGAATGAATCGAGTGCGTCTTGTTTGGGCAGCTTGCCTCGCCCTGGCAATGACGGGTCTGTCTTGCGTTACTCCGGCGAACAGCGCGGACACGGCGCGCAAGGCCCGGCCCCGGACGCACTTGGATCGCTACGTGCACGCCCCGGACGATGCCTATACGTATACCCTCGCGCGGGAAATGTACGAGAGCGGCGTCGCGCTATATGTCCTCGACCTCACGTCGCAGGTATGGCGCAGCCCCCACGAGGTTGATCAGACCCGCTGGCGGCACTGGCTCAGCATCTACGTGCCCGATCGTGTTTCCCACGAATCCGCCATGCTCTATATCGGGAGCGGCGACACCGGCGACCCGCCTCCGGACCGGATGTCGCGCGAGTTCTCGCAAATCGCCCGCACCACGGAGTCCGTCGTCGCTTATCTCGGGATGGTGCCGAACCAGCCCCTGGTGTTTGCGGGGGACGGCCTCTCCCGCACCGAGGACAGCCTCATCGCGTACACCTGGGACAAGTTCCTGCGGACCGGCGACGAGAACTGGCCTCTCCGCAACCCCATGACCAAGAGCGCGGTGCGCGCCATGGACGCCATCCAGGAGTTTTGCGCGTCCGAACTGGCCGGGGCCCATCCCATCCGCGATTTCGTGGTCACCGGCGCCTCCAAGCGGGGCTGGACCACCTGGCTCACGGCGGCCGTGGACGCGCGTGTCCGCGCCATCGCCCCGCTCGTCATCGACATGCTAAACGTCAAAGCCTCGTTCCGCCACCACTGGGAAGCCTATGGTTCGTGGGCTCCCGCCGTGGGCGACTACGAGGCCATGGGCCTTATGGAGTGGATCGGCGCGCCCGAATACGATCGGCTGCTCGAACTCGTGGAGCCCTACAGCTACGCGGACCGCTACACGATGCCCAAACTCATCGTGAACTCTTGCGGCGACCAGTTTTTCCTGCCCGACTCCTCCCAGTTTTACTGGGATGACCTCCCGGGCGAAAAATACCTCCGCTATGTTCCGAACACCGGCCACGAACTGGAGGATTCGGACGCGATATTCACACTGCTTGCGTTCTATCACAGCATCATCGCGGGCATCCCGCTGCCGCAGTACGCCTGGGATTATGGCGACGGCCACACCCTGACCGTAACCACCTCGGAGGAGCCCGTCGAGGTCCGGTTCTGGACCGCCACCAACCCCGCCACCCGCGATTTCCGGATTGACGTCGTGGGCAAGATTTGGGAAAGCGAAGAAGTGGAACCGGGGCCTGGCGGCGTGTACACCGCCCGCCTGCGGACGCCGCCGCACGGCTGGACCGCTCAGATGATGGAACTGACCTTTGAAGGCCCCGCGGGAACGCCGCTCACCTTCACCACGCCGGTGACGGTCCTGCCGGAACGGAAGCCCTTTACCTACATGCTGCCCGTGATCCGGCCCCGCGGGTTCCTCTCCCGCTGAAACCGGCCTAGACGTGCGGCGCGTTGCGCTCCTGCAGCGCCTGCACGGCCTTCTTCACGTCTTCCGTCCGGTCCTTCGGCACGACCAGCACCGCGTCTTTCGTGGCCACAACCACCACGTCCGCCATCCCCACGACCGCGACGGACCGCGCCTCCGCCCCCTCGTCGTTGTACACAATGCAGCCGTCGCAATCGATCAGGACCGGAGCGCCCTGGCTGACGTTCCCCCGCGCGTCCGGCGTCCGGGAACGCTCCAGAGCCGACCAGGCGCCGATGTCGTCCCACGGAAACGTCGCGTTGACCATCACCACCTTTTTCGCCTTTTCCATCAGCGCGTAGTCAATTGATTCACTTTTCAACCCTTCGAAGACCCGGCGCACGGCCGCGCCATCGCCCGCCCGCATCGCATCGCGCATTTCGCGGATGGCGAAGGCGAATGCCGGGTTGGCGGCCTCAAACTCTCTTACGAACACCCCGATGCGCCAGAAGAACATCCCGCTGTTCCAGAAATAGTCTCCGGTCGCGACGTATTCTTCGGCCACTTCGAGCGGCGGCTTCTCGCGAAATCCGGCCACCGCGTGCGCTTGAGGAACGCCGGTATCGGCCGCTAGCCCCGTCTCGCGGACCGCGTGCACGTACCCGAAGCCCGTCGCGGGGCGCGTGGGCGGAATGCCGATCGTGCCCAGGGCGGGCTCCGCCTCCACCACGTCCAAGATCTTTGCCAGCGTCGCCGTAAAGGCGTCGTTGTCCCCGATGCGGTGATCCGCCGTCACCACGGCCATCGTGAGGTTGTCACCGTCGCCGCCATAACGGGCCAGCATACGCGCCGCCGCGTAGCACAGGCAGCCCGCCGTGTTTCGCCGGCAGGGCTCCGCAATCACGTTCTCGTCCGGAATGCCCACGTTCGCCGCCCGGATCGCATCCACCAGCTCTTCGCTCGTCTGCACATAAATGTGCTCCGGCGCCACCAGCGGGCGGAGGCGGTTGACGGACTCATGCAGCATCGTCTCGGTCGGGCTGGTCAGCCGAAGCAACTGCTTCGGATGCAGGCGCCGCGATACCGGCCAGAACCGCTCCCCCGCCCCCCCGGCCATAATGACGCCAATGCGCTGGTTTTTCTCGGATGCGCTCAACACGTGCTCCTTTCTCGCCGTTCACCAGCCGGAACCGCCCGGCCCTGCATGCGCCGCATTGTATACACTCGCACCCGCCAAAGGGTAGCCGCCGCGCATGGCAACCGCAATTGGAGAACTTTAGCGGTCTGAAGTGCGGAACAGTATGTGTTTTTGCTAATGGAGCCGGTGTGCATCACACGCAGCTTCTGATGTAACGGTAGCATATCCAGAACGCTGTCTTGCGCCTGCGGCCCAATTTGCCGGCGGGCCGCCGGCGCTCCATAGCTCTCTTGCGCCGCTGGCGCAATCTGCCGGCGGGCCGCCGGCGCTCCAACACGCTCACTTTCTTTGATTCAACGCTCCAAATCGACTCCAGTTATCGCGCATATGTCGCGATCGGGTCTAATCGCGATTGCCCTGGTAGCCGCCATCGCGCGCTTGCCAATTTCCCGAGGCTCCTGCTACGATCCCGCGTTGTCCCGCGCGCGTGCGGCGCGGGTCGCTCCTGTCCAGCCCACAACCGCATCTCGCCCGCACGTCGCTCGAGGGGCCCCCGTGAATCCCGACATCCGAAACCTGTTTCTCCTGCTGCTTTACGCCGCCGGTCTCTTCAGCCTGAACGCCGGCGGCTACGACTTGTGGCCGCCCGACGAACCGCGCTACGCCGAAATTGCCCGCGAAATGTACGAGTCCGGCGACTACCTCGTCCCGCGCGTGAACGGCGACCTTTACTACGAAAAACCGCCGCTCCTTTTCTGGTCCATTGCCGCCTTCAACCATCTCCTCGGCGGACCCGGTGAATGGAGTGCGCGCCTGCCCTCGATTCTGAGCGCGCTCTATGTCGTCGCGCTTGTCTTCCTGCTCGCACGCCGCATGTTCAACGCCCAGGTCGCGTTCTGGGCCGCCCTCGTGCTCATTACCTGCTTCCGTTTCTGGTACCAGGCGCGGCGGGGCCAGATCGACATCATGCTGACCGCCTGTATGATCACGTCGCTTTACGCCTTCTGGCGTTGGGACAGCGAGCGACGCGGCGCCTGGCTCGCAACGGCCTATGCCGCCATCGGCGCCGGCATGCTGGCCAAGGGACCGCCCGCGCTCGTCTTCCCGCTCCTCTTTCTCTTCGCCTTCTACTGGAGGCAGCCGGAAGCCCGAAAGAAGACCCGGTGGGCCGTCGGATCGCTCGGCGCCATTGGCCTGGTGCTGCTCTGGTACGTGCCCGCGCGCATGGCGGGCGCGGAAACGGCCACGGACGCCGTCCAGACGGGTATCGGCGGCAATCTCCTTCGGAATACTATCGGGCGGTTCGTGCTCGGCGTAAGCAAGGCCCAGCCCCCGTGGTACTACCTCGAAACCCTCCCGGTAGACCTGCTCCCGTGGACCTTCATCGCGCCGCCGGTGCTCTTCTGGGCCTGGAAACAGCGAAAATCGTCCCGCGCCATGTGGGCCCTCTACTGCTGGCTCGTTCCCGCTCTCGTATTCTTCTCGATCTCCATCGGGAAGCGCGAACTCTATCTGCTACCGCTGCTCCCGGTATTCGCCATCGTCTTCGGGGCCGCGATTGTCCACCTGCGGGAAACCGCCAACTTCCGTTGGATGCGCCGGGGGGCCATCGTTTGGTCCGGCATATTGCTATTGCTCGCCGCCGCACCCGCCGCGATGCCGTTCAGCCCGTTTTCACCCGAGGAGCCGCTGCGCGTTTATTCGATGTCAGCCGCGGCGGGCATCTCCGGACTGGCGGGACTCCTGTTGCTCCTGCGTAACGGTGGAGGCATGGCGCCCGGATTGATTGCCGCCCAGGTGGGGCTGGTCTACGCGATGGCGGTTTGTACGGTGTATCCGGAGATAAACGTCTATAAGTCGGCCCGACCGATATGCGAGCCCGCCCGACGCCTTGCGGAGATTGACAATAGTTTTCGTTTGTATTCTGTCGGTTTTTCTCGGGAAGAGTATGTCTACTATAGCCAGAGACTCCACCAACCCATCTTCACGAGCCTCATCGGCGACATCCCGCCGGATCGCCTGATCGAACAGGCCCAGATCCAGAAAGAAGCGCGCAAGGTCATCGCGGAAGCCGTCGAGGATGTCCCTATTCAGGACCTCGCCCGGATTACTCCGGAAGAGCGCGACGCGCTCCTTGCCGCCATCAACAGCGCCGTGGACGAACACGAGCATCGCGACACCATCCTGGAGTTCGAGCATGCCCTGATGGACGAAATTGACCGCTTCTTCGCGGAATTCACACGCCCCGAGTCCGCGCTGGCCTTTATTCAGGAAGAAGACTGGCGCTGGCTCGTGCCGCTCTATGACGACGGCGACGTTCCCGTCCACATTCTCGTGGACCGTCCGGTGGGTAGCCGCCACGTGCTTCTGCTCGCAAACGAATCAGCGTTGACGCTGCTTCGCCAGACCTCCGATGTGGTATCGGACTGAGGCTGCCGTCGCCCTTCCATCCTGCGCACATATGTTCGCCCTGAACAGCATCGGATTGCGCATTTGTGTTAAGATCGCGCGGTTATGTTCGCATGAGCGCACGTGAATACCCGTGGTCGTCGCTGCGCTTACCTATCTGGTATACAAATTGCTCCACCCGTGGTGTCCCGCCGTATCGAGGCGCGACGCAGATCCGTGGAGACCGGTTGGCGAACGTTTTGAACCGCAGATTGCACAAGGGATGGAGTGCATGTCAAACGAACCCAAGGCAGCAGACACCGCACCCGTTTCCGGCTCCTGGGATGACAATGCCTGGTTCCGGGGTCTGGTGGAGAGCGCGGTTGACGCGATCTTGACGATCGGCTCCGACGGCATTATTCGCCATGCGAACCGTTCGGCGACGCGTATGCTTGGGTATCACCAGGCGGAATTGCTTGGGCGCAACGTGAACATGATCATGCCGGACATATACGCGCGCCATCACGATGAATACATACGCAATTATCTTCAAACCGGCGAAAAGCACATTATAGGAATCGGTAGAGAGGTCGTCGTACGGAAGAAGAACGGCGACACACTGCCCGTCCACCTCAGCATCAGCGAGGTCAATATGGACGGCGCGCGCTACTTTTCCGGCGTTCTTCGGGATATTTCCCTGGAGCACGAAGCCCGGCGCGAGCAGGAGCGCCTGCTCGGGGAATTGAAAGAGCGGAATAAGAAGATCACCTGCCTGTACAGCGTCGGCGAGGTGATCCGCGAGCAGGCGGTCGAAATTGATATTTTCCGGGAAATCGCCTACTTGATCCGTCCGGCGTGCAGCTATCCGGAGCGCACCCGGGTCCGCATCGTCTTCGATGGCCATGTTTACGAGGAACTCGCCATCTCCACGACCCCCTGGACCTTCAGCGCGCCCATTGTCGTCGGCGGGCGCACCCGGGGCAAGCTGGAACTCGTCTACCGGGAAGCGATCGATCCGGAAATCCCCGGCATCCTCACGCAGGGTGATTGCGACATGATTGAGGCCATCGCGCGAACCCTGGGCGAGGCCGTGGAGCGGCGGGAGGCGGAAGCCAAGGTCATCCAGGCCTCCAAGCTGGCGTCCATCGGCGAGCTGGCCGCCGGCGTGGGCCATGAAATCAACAACCCCATCAACGGCGTGATCAATTGCGTCGATATCCTGCTGGAGAACATGGCGGCGGACGCGCCGGACCGGCATTTCGCGGAGCTGATCCGTTCCGAGGCCGAGCGCGTGGCGTCCATCGTAAAGAAGCTGCTGACCTTTTCCCGGCAGCAGCAGGAAAAGTACTCGATGGCCAGCATGCCGGAAATTCTCGATGCGGTGCTCTCCCTCAGCAATAAGAAAATCGAAAAATCGCACATCGAGTTGCGCGTGCACATACCCGATTCCCTTCCCCGGCTCCGGTGCCGCGGCGAGCAATTGCAGCAGGTCTTCATGAACCTGATCATCAATTCAATTCACGCCCTGGACGATCGCTATCCCGACGGGTCGCCCAACAAGATAATGACGATATCGGTTCACACGCGAAAACACGATGGCCGCGCCTATCTGGAAACGGCCGTGGAGGATTTCGGCGTCGGTATTTCCGACACCGCGAAAGCGCGCCTGTTTGATCCCTTCTTCACGACCAAGGGCCGCGACAAGGGAACCGGCCTCGGGCTGTCCGTTTCCGATGGCATTGTGAAGGATCATGGCGGCTTCATCGAAGTCGAGAGCGAGCCCGGCGAATTCGCCCGTTTCAGGGTTTTCCTGCCTGTCGAGGGCCCGCTACCGGACAAGGCGCGTTCCGCCGCGGCCATGGAGTATGAGCGATGAGTACTATCCTGATCGTCGAAGACGAGGATGTCCTCCGGCTGACGTTCGCGCGCTTCCTGGAGTCCGAAGGCCACACCGTGGAAACGGCCGCTTCCTATGACGATGCGGTTGACCGCATCGAAGAGACCGACTTCCAGGTCATCGTGACCGATATCATCCTCGGCGGAAACACCGGAATCGACCTGTTGCGCCACGTCCGTGAAACGATGCCGAAAGCCGAAGTCATCATGATCACCGGCGAACCCAGCGTCGAGACCGCCAGTGAGGCCGTGCGCCTCGGCGCCTTCGACTACCTGGCGAAACCCGTGACTGGCGACGCCCTCAAGCGGGTCGTGCGGCTCGCACTGGAGCATATTCGCATCGTCGCCGAGCGCGACGCCTACGCCGCCCGCACCGACGCCTACCGCCGCGAACTGGAGACTATCTTCCACGCCGTTAAGGAGGGTATCGTGACGGTGGATGAAAAAGGCGTCATCCGGCAGGTCAACGTCGCGGCCGGCCAGATGCTCGGCGAGGACATCGGCGATCTGGCGGGGCGCCCCGCGCGCGACGCCTTTACCGGCGCCCTGGCGCCCGCGGCCGAAGCCCTCGCCAGGACCCTGGCGACCCACAACGAGGTCGAGGAATTTCACGTCGAGGCCACGCTCCCGCGCTGCGGCGAGAAGGTCTTTGTTCTGTCCACCACGCCCCTGGGGAACGGGGAAACCGGCGGGGCCGTCCTCGCCCTTCGGGATCTGACCCAGGTAACCCGGCTCGAAAAGCAGCTCGCCTCCGACCACCACTACCAGAACATGATCGGGCGTTCCGCGCCGATGCTGGAAGTCTTCAACCTCATCAAGAACGTCGCGGAGACGGATTCCACGGTGCTCATTTACGGGGAAAGCGGCACCGGCAAGGAGCTCGTGGCCGCCGCGCTCCACTACACCAGCCCCCGCGCGAATGGCCCCTTCGTGAAGGTGAATTGCGCGGCCCTCGCCGAGGAAATCCTGGAGAGCGAACTCTTCGGCCACGTCAAGGGCGCCTTCACCGGCGCCATCAAGGACCGCGTCGGGCGCTTCGAGGCGGCCAACCGGGGCACCATCCTGCTTGACGAAGTCGGGGACATCTCCCCGCGCCTCCAGTTGCGCCTGCTCCGCGTGCTCCAGGAGCGCGAATTTGAGCGGGTCGGCGATACCCGGCCCATTCATGTGGATGTACGCATTATCGCCTCCACCAACAAAGACCTGCTCCAGCGAATCCGCGAGGGCAGCTTCCGCGAGGACCTTTACTACCGCCTGAACGTGGTCCGGATCGAACTGCCGCCCCTCCGCGAGCGGCGCTCCGATATCCCCCTGCTCATCGATCACCTCCGCGGCAAGTTCAACCGCGCGTTCAAGAAGGAAATCGCCGGCGTCTCCCCGGATGCCCTCGAATTGATCATGCGCCACCCGTGGTCCGGCAACGTCCGCGAACTCGAAAACTGCCTCGAACGCGCCTTCATCGTCTGCCACGAGAACGTGATCAAACCAGAGCACCTGCCCCGCGAAGTTGTCTGCGCAACGGCCACGGTGACGGCCACCCATCTCCGCGCCCTTCCCGAACCCATCAGCACGCGGGAACTTGATCGGGAAACCGTTTATGAAACGCTCGCCAAGACCGATTGGAACGTGGCGAAGTCCGCCCGCCTCCTCGGCGTGGCGCGCAACACGCTCTACCAGCGTATGCGCACCTATAACCTGCTCCGGCCCAGTTGAGTCCGGATCCGGTTCGTCATACCGCTGGCGAAATGCGCAGCACGACGGCCGCCAGGGGACGTACCCCGCGCACATGCGCTGTCCGTTGGCAAGTAAACCTCTCTGTCAGGAAGCGCAGACTCCGTCATCATCGCGTGCCGGGGGTTTGTCTGCCGCCATGACCAGGGGTTGCTGCTCCCGCCTGTGTTTGGCTTGCCTGAGGTAGTATAGCCCGAGGGGGCGCATCTGGCAAGTGAAAAATGACGCGTCACCGCGTTCGGGGAGGCCGGTCGGGGACGCCGGTCGGGGAGAAGCCGCGCGCGGCGGATAATTGGGGAGAGGATTATCAACCGCAAAGAGCGCAAAGAACGCAAGAGGGCTTCTTGTGCATTCTCTACGGTTCAAGAACTAACCATGCGGCTCACCCGCAATGGGATTGAGGGCATAGGCCTGCGTCGCCGGGTGAAGTAGCTCGTACTACCTGGTCATGTGGTTGCCGCTGGCCGAGAGGAAGCTGGTGATCAGGCGGAGGCCCCTGTCGTTGCGCTCTTGGGGCGCGATATGGGTAGCTGCCCTTGTCTTGGACCTACCCTTTTTAGCTTACTAGCGCTCGTTTATAAGGCCCACGCCCTTATAAGAGGAATTAGAAAACCTACAGCCATGCAAATTGCGGTATATTTCTGATTTCTCGTCAAAGGCGATATTGGGTCGTCTATGAACGATACGTCAACGGGAACTCGCCTTTCGATTTCCGAAACAAATTCCCCCATATCCTTCAAAGGTTGAATAATAATCTCGTTACCTTTCCCAAACTCAATATGCATGCGCATAGTCTCAGGGGACCGGGCAGATCCCACAGTCACTCCGGTTACCGAGCCCAGCTCTATCGAGACTTGTCGAGAGAGGCCCATTCGGTTGACGGTCAAGAAATCGGATTCTATACTGTATGTCGTAGTTAACCACGCATCTCGAATGAGTTTCATGGCAAAACGCATTGCAGCAAAAACGCAAAGGCTAAAGACAAGTAGCACGGAAACACCAATCCACCACACTACGCCTTCGCCCAATGACAGGAAAAGGAGAAAGAAATAAGCTGTCGCAGCGCGAGACGCCAATCTGCTCCAGGCCAGACTCCAATCTTCTGTTAACTGGGAAAACCTATAGCAGTTGGGAGTATTGTTATCGTTCATGCTCCCATGATTTCCCTTCCGTGCCTATCGCACGCCAACTCAATTACAACTTGCGGTACCAAGCTACACAGGTACGCCTGCTAGACGACATCGCAACTGGTAGGCGCAGTTGCCTTACCCAGCGTAATACCATCCACGAGACCCACCAAGTAGTCTTGGCAGTCCCTGATTTCGCCCATGAGCTTCTCTCCGATTCCCCATACATGATTAATTTGATATGCCCACGCCGCAGCTATGCCAATCCGCATTGACTTCGAAAGCGGAGCAGCAGCAAGGAGTTGGGCGGTATACAGGACATCCGCAGATAGCGCTATGGGCTGCCACATACCTAACCCTATCAAAAATCCAAGCAAGCCGAAGCTACATGTGCCATCGCCCGCAGTTGAGAGCACCGACGAGTAATACAGATAGGCCTTGAGAGTAACGTCAGCCGCGATCACGCCAGCCGATATATAGAGCGCCTTCCCGTAAAAGCTTGCCGCCGCAAACCGAGTCGCAATTCCGCCCAAGAGACCTCCAAGGCTTCCCAGTGTACTGAACAACCTGCCATCTATATCAACGAGACTTACCGGGTTATTGACCACATACGCATACACATTCGGCCCGTCGACCATGCCGAGCGGATCCCGCGTGAGCCAGCGGTTGGCGTCGGGGCTGTAGTATCGGTAGGCAGTATAGTACAGCCGGGCCTCGCTATCCCAGGCGTGGCCGGTGAATTTTTCCTCCTGCGGCGGATCTTCGACCGGTGATGTCCTCGCCGTGGTCGGCGTATTTGCCGCCGAAGGGGGTGTATTCGTATTTACCGATGCGGTCGCCGTCCTGATCCCACAGGTCCGCCTGCGGCGGATCTTCGACTGCGTGGAGCCGATGGTCCGCCTACGGCGGATCTTCGACGGAATGTGCCGCAGGTCCGCCGTAGGCGGATAGTTCCAGGTTCCCGTGGCCGCGCTGGTCCCTTCCGACGTGGCGAGGACGGTCCCGATTTGCTTGCCGGGGTGGTGGACGTAGGTCGCCTGCAGCGTCCCGGAGCCGTCCTCCTCGTTGAGCACGTCCCAGCCCGCGCCGTAGCGGTATTTCGTCGTGTCGCCGCCGGTCTTGCGGGTCATGCGCCCGAACTGGTCGTAGGTGTTGGTCGGCTTTTTTGGGGTACAGCCCCGCACGTTGCCTTCATTCGGCCGGGGCCGGGTGTGCGGG